>NZ_JBFRVF010000076.1:31465-48050 GCF_041475025.1 Vibrio sp. 10N.222.49.C12
GGCGAGTCGTATGACTCGCCATTTTTATATAATTTAAAATCTAGTGAGTAAGCTAAAAGCTTAAACCCACTGACCAGCAGTAAAGCCTGAACTCCAACACCATTGGAAGTTGTAACCACCAAGCCAGCCCGTTACGTCCATCACCTCACCAATGAAATAGAGGCCAGACACGCTCTTACATTCCATGGTTTTTGAAGATAGGTGATTGGTGTCCACGCCACCTAGAGTTACTTCGGCAGTACGGTAACCTTCGGTGCCGTTTGGCGCGATTTTCCAGTTCTCTAAATGCTCTACAATGTCATTCAGCTGTTTTTCATTGAACTGCTTGAGCGGCTTGTCTTCAAGCTCTTTGCGGTCAATCAGTACTTCTACAAAACGCTTTGGTAATGCTTTCGCTAAGGTGTTTTTCAGGCTCTGATTTGGGTGTTTCTCTCGAGAGTTTTCAAGTAGTTCAGCAACGTCCACTTCTGGTACTAGATTAATCGAAACCGATTGACCCGCTTTCCAGAACGAAGAAATTTGCAATACCGAAGGACCCGATAGGCCGCGGTGAGTAAACAGCAACGCTTCTTTGAACAAGGTTCCGTCTTGCGCGGTGATCTCAGCAGGAATCGCGATTCCTGAAAGCTCAGCGAAATCTTCTTTATCTTCTTTATGCAGAGTAAATGGTACTAAGCCTGCGGTAGTTGGCATCACAGACAAACCAAATTGCTCGGCAATCTTGTAGCCAAATGGCGTTGCGCCCAGCTTAGGCATCGACAAACCACCTGTCGCCACAACCAGTGAGTCACACTCAACTTCGTCGGTATTGAGGTGCATCTTGAAGCCAGCGTCTGTTTTTTCGATGGAGTGAACATCACAACGGTAGCGTTGTTCGACTTTCGCCTGCTTACACTCGTCAAGCAGCATGCTCACGATATCTTTTGCTGTGTGGTCATTCACACAGAACAACTGGCCGTGATCACGCTCTTCGAACTCAATACCGTACTTGCTCACCATCGAGATAAAATCCCAGTTGGTGTATTGAGATAAAGCTGACTTCACGAAGTGAGGGTTGTTACACAGGAAGTTGTTGGCTGAAACATCATAGTTAGTGAAGTTACAACGGCCGCCACCTGAGATTAAAATTTTTCTGCCTGGTTTCTTTGCATGATCAACCACCAGCACTCGTCGGCCACGTTTACCCGCTTCCGCAGCACACATTAAGCCCGCGGCGCCCGCACCAATTACGATTACATCAAACTTTTCACTCATTGGGGTTCTGCTTTCTTCACTTTTGCACCTCGAGTACGCCCTGTTCTCGAAATGCCATCAATAAAAAAGGATGTGCATAAACAGCACATCCTTACTAATTGCTCGCTATTCTAGCGGCAATTTTAAACTTTGCAATTGATGTTCAATTGTACAATTTGCAGACAGCAGCAAAACCACTACTTGGCTTAGCGAACCAACAACCGAAGCTTTACACCAAAACCTAAACTCTACTTCACACGTACTAAATAACTTAGACGATGAAAGAAGACAGCAAGGTTACACCTAGCAGAGCGGAAGAGAGTATGAATAACTGTCTTACGCGATCGCACTTCGAAGTAAAAACTTCGTCATGATGATGGTGATACTCTTTGCTTTTGATGTAACTGAACAGGCGAACCTGTTTGGTCATATTGCCATGGGTTGTGAAAAAACCGCCTCCGTCTACTTGTTGATAAAGTAGAGGATGCGCTTCTCGCATAATATAAATGAGCGTTCTTAGCGCAGTAAAGTAACGCGCCCAGTTCACGCAAGTCACAACCATTAGTGCAAATAGAATAGTGTCGCCGCTGATCATCCTTTCCTCCCTACATCTTCATAAGAAAACTCAAAAGAAAAAGATAATCAGTGTCTTTTTCGTACTACCTAAACGGCAGGAGCTTCCATAATTGAAGATGAACCATCTTTTGCCAATTGCGCTAGGTCTTTATCAATAAAAAACAGTGCTTTACCGTCTTCACCAACAAGCTCTAGCTTATCCAATACACCTTTAAACAACTTCTCTTCTTCGTGTTGCTCTGCAACGTACCATTGCAGGAAGTTAAAGGTTGAGTAGTCTTGTGTGCTGAAAGCAACGTGAGCCAGTTTGTTGATCTTTTCAGTAATCATCTGCTCATGTTCATAAGTTTCACGGAACACTGCACCAAGGCTTTCGAATTCGTGTTTCGGTGCTTCAATCGAACCCAGAATTGGCATTGCACCGGTTTCGCTTACGTAAGTGAAAAGACGCTGCATATGTTCCATTTCTTCTACTGCATGAACACGCAGAAACTCTGCTGCACCTTCAAATCCTTTGTCTTCACACCAAGCACTCATTTGTAAGTATAGATTGGATGAGAAAAATTCTAGGTTAATTTGATCATTCAGTTGCTCAACCATAGTTTTTGACAGCATTTAAGACTCCTAATTACATCCTCAATTTTCTCTACTATATCACTATTTAATGAATATCTCGCAGGCCATTAGTTAACCAATATTTCGAGCTGTCATTACGCAAGACAGTGGATATGAGATCACTTCAGCAAAAAAAACCATCGCATAGTGCTAATCTTAAATCAGACAATGAATAAAGGAGGTAGCGATATGAGTTACAAACATATTTTGGTCGCGGTCGATTTATCAGAAGACAGCAAATTAATTGTGGATAAAGCGGTAGCATTGGCTAAGCCATTGGAAGCCAAAGTCTCTTTTATCCATATCGATATTAACTACGCAGAGCTGTATACCGGCCTGATTGATATCAACATGGCCGAAACCCAGCACAACGCGATGGAAGCGTCTCGTATTCAGCTGCAAAATTTTGCGGAGCACGCCCAATACCCGATCACCCATACCCTAGTAGGCAGTGGTGATTTGAGTCATGAGCTGTGTGACACCATCAACGAGTTCAATGTTGATCTCGTGGTTTGCGGTCACCATCAAGACTTTTGGAGCAAGCTGCTCTCTTCAACACGCCAACTGATCAACGCCTCTCCGGTTGATATGCTGGTCGTGCCTCTAAGAGATTCAGAAGACTAATGATTTAAGGTTAGGTAACATACAGCTCATATCTTATTAACGAAGTTTTACTATGAGCTATTTAGCTGGTGTTACCCTCCTATGGGCCTTCTCCTTTAGCCTGATCGGCGTTTACCTTGCGGGTCAGGTTGATTCTTGGTTCTCTGTTTTAATGCGTGTTGCCCTTGCTGGCGTCGTATTTCTTCCTTTCCTAAAGTTTCGCGGCGTATCGCGTAAGCTGATCGCTAAATTGATGGCAATTGGTGGTATCCAGCTTGGCCTGATGTACTGCTTCTACTATCAGTCTTTCTTACTGCTATCCGTTCCTGAAGTCCTTTTGTTTACTGTCTTTACCCCAATTTACGTCACGCTTATTTATGACTTTCTCAAAGGGCAATTCTCTCCGTGGTACCTAGTGACAGCGGCAATTGCGGTATTGGGCGCGGTATTCATTAAGTTCGCAGGTATTAACGAAAACTTTTTAGTCGGCTTCCTCGTCGTGCAAGGCGCGAACCTGTGCTTTGCTATTGGTCAGGTGGGCTACAAGGTGGTGATGGAGAAGGAATCGACCGAGTTGCCTCAGCGAACCGTATTTGGTTACTTCTACTTAGGGGCGTTATGTGTCGCGTCAGTGGCTTTCATGCTACTAGGCAACCCAGAGAAACTGCCCACCACCACACTTCAATGGGGAATCCTGATCTACCTTGGCTTGATTGCGTCGGGGCTGGGTTACTTTATGTGGAATAAAGGCGCGTGCATGGTGAATGCTGGCGCGCTGGCAGTGATGAACAATGCCTTGGTTCCTGCTGGTCTGGTGGTGAATATCCTGATTTGGAACAGAGATGTCGATTTGGTTCGCTTGTCTATTGGTGGCGCCGTTATCTTATTCTCTTTATTCGTCAATGAGACGTGGGTGAAGAAGCGCGTAGCAAGATCCGCAAGCAACGCTTAGCTGATTTGAACGAGCTACATGAGTCAGCTCGGATAACCCCAAAAAGCAAAAGAGCGACCTAAGGTCGCTCTTTTTAAATCATCGCTGTAGCAATAAACCATTCAAATCAACTTCAGTGGATTTGATTGTGGCTCACTACCTGAGTCTTGGTTTCAGTGAAGGCAACATCATCAAGTTGTAGGTTGATTCGTTCCAATTCACTTTCCAGCTTCTGACTTTTCTTAAACAGCTTTTGCTGCTTCTTAATCATCTTCGCCAGTTTCTTATTGTACTTCTCTTGTTTCTTAGCCGCTTTCTTCGCTTGTTTGAGTTCAGCTTTCTCATCACCGCTCGCCTTCGCCATCAGTTTTTTCAGCTTGGCTTTTTTCTGTGCGGCTTCTTTTTTGGCAAGCTCAGGGGCCATATCAGCGGCGGCTGGATCGAACATTTGTACGCTCGGTTCAATTGCCTCGTTGATTTCCGCAAGCGACAGTTCTGGTGCAGGTAATGTTTCCGCTAGCAGGCCGCATGCGACTTTCTCTTCAACGGGTTTGTTTTGACAACCAAGAGGTGGAATTGCGGTGGGTTTGCATAGATTCGCTTGATCCGCCGAAGAACGCGCGCAAGAACGACACACGAACTTAGGTTCAGTCACTAAGCTGTGGATCTCGCCCAAGTGTTCGGTGATATCTCGACGGTTTAACTTACAAAAGCGTTTAGCCATGCTTCAACTCCAGCTAAGAATAATAATGATTCTTAGTTAGATATACATCTGTAACGCGACTATCGCAAGTGTTAAATGGCAATTTATCGTATTTATGACGGGAAATTTTCTTAGCGTGTATCTAAGTTATTGATGCTTCAATTAAGTCATTGATGCTTTCACATAGACGTCAAAACGGTTCTTTTTGGTTTCGATCGCCATGCTCGGTTTTTGCTCGTCTAACCAAGCTGCGTAATCCGGTCTTTTAACCACAACTCGCTTCGATGCCAACTTCATCGCTGGCTCAAATAGGCCATCAGCATCCAGATCGGCACCCACCAAAGATTGGAATACGCGCATCTCTTTTTTGACCAGAGCCGATTTCTTTTTGTTCTCTGGGTGTGGGTACATAGGGTCGAGGTACACCACATCAGGTTGTTCAAAGTCAGGATCGTTACTGAGCTTGTCTAAAGCATCGTGACTGGATGCGTGAATCAACTTCATGCGTTCAGTTACCCAACCACCGATATCTGGGTCTTGTTGCGCTCGCTGCAAGCCATTATCAAGCAGTGCGGCCACAACGGGGTGACGCTCGACCATTTGCACCTTACAACCTAGAGAAGCCAACACAAACGCATCGCGCCCTAAGCCTGCAGTACCATCAAGAATAGTTGGCGTTGCGCCTTTGTTTAAACCAGCTGCTTTGGCAATCGCCTGACCTTTACCACCGCCAAACTTACGTCGGTGACCAACAGCGCCTCCCACTAAATCAACAAAGATAGCGCCAAGCTTAGGCTCATCGACTTTACGTAGCTCAAGTCGCTCACTAGTCAGTACCAAAGCAAAATCACTGCTTTCATCATGAGATAAGTTCCAGCGGGTCGCTAAGTCATTCAAATGATCGATTTGGGTAGCATCTTCGCAAATCAGTTGTAGTTGCAAGGTCGTCTCCAACAGACAGTAGTATTCAAAACAAAAGAGGCAACCAGTTTACCTGATTGCCTCAACAATACATATTAGCGGTGAAAAGTATTCCCAGCTAAAGTCGGCTTACCTAAACCAATGGCTCTGTCTCTCGCTCTTGTCTTAACTCTTCAACAAGCTCTGCGAGTGGCTTAGGTCGCCCTATGATGTAGCCCTGCGCGTAGTTCACACCCAGTTCGATAAGCTTGTCGATAATCTGGGTATTTTCAACGAACTCAGCCACGGTGTGCTTGCCCATCTGCTTGGCAAGATCATTGATCGAGCGAACCATCACATGGTCCATCTCATTCACATCAATATCACGTACAAACAAGCCATCGATCTTCACAATATCGACAGGCAGCTTTTTCAGATAGCCAAATGACGATAGCCCTGAGCCAAAATCATCCAATGCAATCATGCAGCCAAGCTCTTTGATTCGAGTGAAGAACTTGATCGCCTGCTTCATGTTACTCATGGCCGCTGTTTCGGTGATCTCTAAACAAATCTTATGACACGGTATCGATGAATCGCTCAGGCTATCTATCAAAAATTCGACAAACTCACGGTTACCCATCGAGTGACCGGAAAGATTGATTGAACACATCCCCAGTTCCTCAATAACCTCAGGGCGTTGCTCCAACCAACCCAAGGTTTGACTGACGACTTGGCGGTCAATCAAATGCGCGATGTTATAACGCTCTGAGGCTGGCATGAAGATCCCCGGGGAGATGTATTCCCCTTGGATGTTCTTGATGCGGACCAAGATTTCAAAGTGCATTTTATCGCTGTCTTCATCTAGGCCAAGAATTCGCTGCGCAAACAACTCTAAGCGATCGTTAGCCAAGGCCTCATGCACTAGGTTAACGCACTCCATCTCAAGATGGCGACGACGCAGGTCTTCATCATCTTGATGGTAAAGATGATAGCGATTGCGACCTTCTTCTTTAGCGGCATGACAAGCTGCATCCGCCTGAGCGTGCACCATCTGTGGTGAAGCTGCTGTATGGTCGATCAATCGAATACCGATAGAGCACGTCAGGTTGAGTCGAATATCATCCCACAAGAATGGATTCTCACTCATCATCGAGATAATACTGCGACACACATTCACCGCATCTCGTTCAGTACAGTCTTTCATCAGCACAGCAAACTCATCACCGCCCATTCGCGCTAACACCGCATTATAAGGCAGTACATCTTCCAGCAATTTGGCGCTAAACATGATTGCGGCATCACCCGCTTCATGCCCTGCGGTGTCGTTCAGGACCTTCAACTGATCCAAGTCTAAGAACAACATTGCGTGAGTTCGCATGTGGCTCTCAACCTCTTTCAGCGCCTTTTGCAGCTCTTGCTCAAAGTGGTTGCGGTTAAAGGTGTCAGTCAGTAGGTCATAGCGAGCCTGATACTCTAGCTTTTCAGAAAGCTCGTGCGTTTCGGTGATGTCTTCACCCACAATCAACAGCTGATCAGACTCCACCAACGGGCGGATATTTTCACGAATCCAGCTCTTGCTGCCGTCGGCATGGCGATATTCGATATCACGACGCCACACACCACGAATCTTATGCTGAGGTTGCAGCAAGATATGACGAGGAATCATCGCGTTCTCATCAACATAGAATTCTCTAGGGCGATGGCCCAACAACTGATCGAGAGGGTATCCCAAAAGCTCTTCGGCAAACTGGTTCACTTGTTGAATGCGATTATTGCCATCGAGCGTAATCATCATCACCGGCTGTTTGTCGTAATACAGCTTCAAGTTTGCTTCACGTTGGAACAGCTTATTCTCAGCAAGCTTACGTGAGGTCACGTCGCGCGCCTCAAAGAGAAACTGAATGTCTTCGTCTTCACTGCCCGGCATCGGCTTCAATGAAATATCCAACACCATCGCACCGCGATCTCGACACCACACCTCGGCTTCAAATCGTAAGGCTGGGTGCTCACTTTTTGCGATGAAATATTCGGCTAGCACTTCTCGCGCAGAACTTTCCCAATGTTGGTGTTGTTGCAGCGGCGTTCCCAGTTTATAGCCTTGATTATAAAGCAGCTCATGTAACTTGCTGTTACTCGACAGCAGCACGCCACCCTTATCAATGATGCCCATAAATTGCAGGCTCTGATCAAATATCGACTCCAACAGTCGTTGGCTTTGGCGACTTGCACGTTCGCTCTTCTTCAGACGGTTAAGGTAATACACCAACACCGCGATAACACACGACATGCTCAAGAACATTAAACCGATGGTGCGAATTTCATCGCGATAGCGCATTAAGAATGACTTCGGCTTATTGAGGAAGGTTACTGAGGCTTCATTCTCTGCACCCAAATCCCAACGTGAGATCTGTTGGTAATCGAGTTTGATTTCTGGCGCGCCAGCAACCACCAATGGCAATGGAGCCTTAGGATTGTTCAGCACGCTCAACAGCACGCGCCCCGTGTCTCGACCTTGCGTTTCTCCACTGTGGATCACGCCACCAATCGCACCAAACCCAAGTCCTAAATCATGCACAATATACAATGGCATCTGAGTTTTTTTGTTGAGCTGACGCCAGTCTTCTTTGCTGCTGACCCGACCATTGATGTCGCGGTAGTAGGCCCAGAACAACAAGCTTTTAGTTAGATCAGCGCGTTGCGCGAACGTCATCAGTTCTTGATAAGAATCAGGCGTATATTGCTCCACCATCCCAGAAAACTCAGGGCGTTTTTGTAGAAATAAATCCACTTGAGCGCGAATCGCTTCACCCGTTACCGAGTGATCGGTAACCACGTAAACTTTTTTAACCGTCGATTGAAGTCGATTGATCAGCTCAATATTGCTCGCCATATCAATATCTTCAGTGATACCGGTTGCGTGCAAGCCTTCAATCATTTGCGGAGAAAAATTGTTGATGCCACCAAAAATAACGGGCGTGCCATTGAGTTCGGGCGCTAAGCGTTTCATCAGATTGAGGGCGTTATTATCACTGACGACTACAGCGGCAAACTCTTCATGCGACAGCTTAGTGCGGTATAGCTGATAAATTCGCTCTAAGTATTCAGCGTTTTGAGTTCGCTTGGTATCGAGATAAACAACCCGGTAAGATAACCCATCGCGATCGAGCTCATCAGATAGTCCTTTATGGAAATCATCTGTCCAGAAAAAGCCTTGATGATAAGAGTGAATAACCAACACATCTTTTGCCTGAGCTGAAGCAAAAACACTCCAACACATCACAATAAAAAATAACGAAAATCGCACTGAATTCACCCTAACCCTATAGTTACTGCTAATATTATCACCCTTGGCTATGATGTGTACTCAAGCCGGTATGTTTTTCATTCAACCTAAGGATTATGCATGTCCACAACCACAGCTCGTCTAGATGATCTAGACCGTGCCATTCTCAAAACCTTGATGGAAGATGCACGAACTCCTTACGCTGAAATGGCAAAGCAGTTCGATGTCAGCCCTGCGACGATTCACGTTCGCATCGAAAAGATGAGATCGGCAGACATTATCGAGCGAACGGAAGTTGTGGTAAACACCAAAAAACTGGGTTACGACGTGTGTTGCTTTATTGGCATCAACCTTAATGCTGCCAAAGATTACCACTCGGCGATCGCTAAGCTGAATGCCTTAGACGAAGTGGTTGAGGCGTACTACACCACTGGTGCTTACAATATCTTTGTAAAGCTGATGTGTAAGTCGATAGAAGAGCTGCAGTTTGTATTGATCGATAAGCTGCAAGCGATCGATGAAGTTCAGTCGACAGAGACACTGATTTCATTGCAGAACCCTATCAACCGCAATGTGAATCCATAACATTGATTCGCCTTGCTTGGCATAACGCACAGACAAAAAAGAGCCTCTAACTAGAGGCTCTTTTCGCAATAAACTAGATAGTTACCGTGATTATGCGTTGATTCCCGCGTGGCGCAGCATTGCGTCGATTTGTGGCTCACGACCACGGAAGCGTTTGAACAGCTCCATTGGCTCTTCACTGCCACCCATTTCAAGGATGTTGTTCAGGAAGCGATTACCCGTTTCAGTGTTGAAGATACCCTCTTCTTCAAATGCTGAGAACGCATCTGCCGATAGCACTTCTGCCCACAGGTAGCTGTAGTAGCCCGCGCTGTAACCACCAGCAAAGATATGACCAAAGCTGTGTGAGAAACGGTTCCAATCTAGGCTTGGCAGTACCGACACCTTAGACTTAACATCCGCTAGCGTTTCTAGTACGCGAGCACCCACTTCAGGGTCGTATTCTGTGTGTAGCGTGAAATCGAACAAACCAAGCTCTAGCTGACGCAGGATAAACATCGCAGATTGGAAGTTCTTCGCCGCTAGCATCTTCTCTAGCATCTCTTTTGGTAGCGCTTCACCCGTTTCGAAGTGACCAGAGATGAACGACAGCGCTTCTTCTTCCCAACACCAGTTTTCTAGGAACTGACTTGGTAGCTCAACCGCATCCCAAGGCACACCATTGATACCCGCAACTGCGCCCGCTTCTACTTGCGTTAGCATGTGGTGGATACCGTGGCCAAACTCGTGGAACAGAGTCACGACTTCATCATGAGTAAACAGTGCTGGCTTATCACCAACTGGCTTGTTGAAGTTACACGTTAGGTAAGCGACGGGCGTTTGTAGCTCGCCAGATTCAGTAATACGACGACCACGACAGTCATCCATCCAAGCGCCACCACGTTTGTGTTCACGTGCGTATAGATCTAGGTAGAAGCTACCACGCAGTGTTCCAGTCGCATCAAAGATATCAAAGAAGCGAACTGACTCATGCCAAGTGTCTACACCTTCACGCTCTGTTACCGACATACCAAACACGCGGTTCAGTACCTCAAACAGGCCTGAAACCACATTAGATTCTGGGAAGTAAGGACGAAGCTCTTCATCAGAGATCTCGAACAGCTTCTGTTTTTGTTTCTCGCTGTAGTAAGCGATGTCCCAAAGATTCAATTCAGAAACACCAAATTCTTTCTCAGCAAACTGGCGTAGCTCTTCAACTTCGCGTTCACCTTGCGGTTTGGCTTTTACTGCTAGGTCGTTTAGGAAGCCAAGCACTTGGTCTGGCGTTTCTGCCATCTTAGTCGACAGTGATTTTTCGCTGTAAGTACTGAAACCAAGCATGCGCGCGATCTCGTGGCGCAGCTTAAGTTGCTCGGTGATGATCTCAGTGTTGTCCCACTTACCTGCGTTTGGACCGCGATCTGAAGCGCGCGTTACGTACGCTTCATAAAGCTCTTTACGCAGTTCTTGGTTATCACAGTAGGTCATCACAGGTAGGTATGATGGGATATCTAAAGTCAGTAGGTAGCCTTCTTGCTCTTTAGACTCAGCCGCCGCTTGAGCTGCCGCCAGTGCTGATTCAGGCATACCTGCCAGCTCAGCTACGTCTGTGATCTGCTTGCTCCAACCCATGGTTGCATCAAGCACGTTATTTGAGAATTGAGAGCCTAACTCAGACTGGCGCTTGCTGATCTCGCCGTAACGATGCTGTTCATCTGCAGGTAAGCCAATGCCCGACAATTCAAAGTCGCGCAGTGCGTCGGTAATAGTTTTTTGTTGAGCTCGGTTCAGTGCAGAGAATACTTCACTCGCCTTGATCGCTTTATACGCTTCGAACAAGCCTTTGTGTTGGCCAACCCAAGTGCCGTATTCAGATAGCACAGGTAAGCAGCTCTCATACGCTTCACGCAGTTCGTCACTGTTCACGACAGAGTTCATATGGCTTACAGGTGACCAAATGCGACCTAAACGATCATCCACTTCTTCAATTGGAGCAACTAGGTTGTCCCAGCTTGGTGAAGTATTACCTTCAAGTACTTGTTCTATCTTGTTGCGACACGCTTCAATCACTTGCTCAACTGCAGGCTTTACGTGCTCTGGCTTGATCTGTGAAAACGGAGGTAAGTCCGTGAAGGTTAATAGCGGATTAGACATATAAACATTCCTTTGGCTTTAGAGACTTTCGTCTTTTTTGTAATGAGGTCGTCTTACAGTCATCAGGCTAAAGTTCGCCCTAAAAAATCACCTGCGAATAGTTATTAAATAGTGCCCAACAAGGCAAATTTCAATAGTAGAACCAATAACTAACTGCATATTGCTAGCGACTGTTCCTGAATTGTTCGAGAATTTATGGTCCATTGAGGGTTATAATAGTCTGATTAACCCCACCTACACTAACCACACTCTAATTCGAGAGTGTTACGAGAGTTTAATTTGTTAAGTTATCGCCACAGCTTCCACGCGGGCAACCATGCCGACGTAGTAAAGCATATCGTACAGAGCCTTATTCTTAATTCTTTGAAACAAAAGGATAAGCCTTTTGTTTATCATGACACTCACTCTGGTGTAGGTCGTTACGACTTAACGCATGAATGGTCTGAAAAAACCGGTGAATACAAGCAAGGTATTGCTCGTGTGTGGGAGCAAACAGACCTTCCTGAAGACATTCAAAGCTACCTTGAGTCTATTTCCATTCTCAATAATGGCGAGAAACTGCGTTACTACCCGGGTTCTCCACGTGTTGCACGTGCACACCTGCGTGACCAAGACCGCATGGTACTGACTGAGCTTCACCCAGCCGATCACCCGCTGCTTGAGCAAGAGTTCCACCGTGATCGTCAGGTATCTATCTACAAAGAAGATGGTTTTAAGCGCTTAAAGGGCAGCCTGCCACCAAAAGAACGTCGTGGTTTGGTTCTTATCGACCCGCCTTACGAGCTGGCAAAAGAGTACCGTGATGTCGTGACTGCAATCGCTCAAAGCCACAAGCGCTGGGCAACCGGTATCTACGCAATTTGGTACCCGGTAGTAAATCGCTGTGATATCGAAGATATGATCGAAGGTCTCGAAGGCTTAGGCATCAACAAGATTCTACAAATCGAACTTGGCGTATCACCAGACACCAACGAGCGTGGCATGACGGCATCAGGCATGATCGTGATTAACCCGCCTTGGAAGCTAGAAAGCCAAATGAAAGAGATTCTTCCATTCTTGAAGGAAGCAATTGCGCCAGCGACCGGTCACTTCAAAGTAGAGTGGATCGTACCCGAGTAATCTCGAACTTAACGTCATGCTCTGACAAATATTAAGCAGATTGTGACGTACACGAATAAATTTTAAACAGGGAGATTGAGTTCAACCGATCTGCCCTCAATATAATAATTATACAATTTAAGAATCTATAGGACGTAGGTGTTCAGTGCGCTCACTGTACCCACAGCCTTCAATAAATGGAGAAAGTAATGGCGACTCATTTTGATTACATCTGTATCGGCGGCGGTTCAGGCGGCATCGCATCAGCAAACCGCGCAGCAATGCACGGTGCAAAGGTTGCACTTATCGAAGCTCAAGACCTTGGTGGTACTTGTGTAAACGTTGGCTGTGTTCCTAAAAAGGTAATGTGGCACGGCGCTCAAGTTGCTGAAGCGATCAACCTATACTCTGAAGATTACGGCTTCGACGTTGACGTAAAAGGCTTCAACTGGAGCAAATTAATAGAAAACCGCCAAGCGTACATTGGTCGTATCCACCAATCTTACGATCGCGTTCTTGGTAACAACAAAGTAAACGTAATCAAAGGCTTTGCTAAGTTCGTTGACGAGAAGACTGTTGAAGTTAACGGTGAACACTACACCGCTGATCATATTCTGATCGCAGTAGGTGGTCGTCCAACCATTCCAAACATCCCTGGCGCAGAATACGGCATCGATTCAAACGGTTTCTTCGACCTAATGGAGCAACCTAAACGTGTTGCGGTTATCGGCGCGGGCTACATTGCTGTTGAGATCGCAGGCGTACTAAGCGCACTTGGCACAGAAACACACCTGTTCTGCCGTAAAGAATCTCCACTACGTAGCTTCGACCCAATGATCATCGAGACATTGGTTGAAGTAATGGAAGCGGAAGGCCCAACACTTCATACACACTCTGTTCCAAAAGAAGTAGTGAAAGAAGCAGACGGCACACTGACTCTACACCTAGAGAACGGCAACACTCAAAACGTTGACCACCTAATCTGGGCGATCGGTCGCCACCCAGCAACTGACGCTATTAACCTAGCATCAACTGGCGTTGCAACTAACGACCGTGGCTACATCAAAGTAGACGAATTCCAAGCAACCAACGTTCCTGGCATCTACTGTGTTGGCGACATCATGGAAGGCGGTATCGAGCTAACTCCTGTAGCGGTTAAAGCAGGTCGTCAGCTTTCTGAGCGTCTATTCAACGGTCAAACTAACGCGAAAATGGACTACAACCTAGTTCCTACTGTTGTATTCAGCCACCCACCTATCGGCACGATTGGTCTAACGACTCAAGAAGCTGAAGAGAAGTACGGCAAAGACAACATCAAGGTTTACACATCTGGCTTCACTGCGATGTACACAGCAGTAACCAAGCACCGTCAACCTTGTAAGATGAAGCTAGTATGTGCTGGCGAAGAAGAGACAGTCGTTGGCCTACACGGCATCGGTTTCACGGTTGATGAGATGATTCAAGGCTTCGGCGTTGCAATGAAGATGGGCGCAACCAAAGCAGACTTCGACTCTGTTGTGGCGATTCACCCAACGGGCAGCGAAGAGTTTGTTACCATGCGTTAAACCTTTGTAAGTCAAAGAAATATTATGAAAAAGCCGACATCTGTCGGCTTTTTGTGTTTTTTACCGTATGTTTGAACGTTTATTAACCGAACAGCATTTTACACACTTAACTTAGAAGAAAGATCACGCTACAATCGCGCGCTATAAAATTACACGCATAAAAATAACAAATAGCTCTATTACAGAAAGGATGTACGAGTAATGAAAAAAGTGAGTATTCTCGCAGCGGCGATTGCAGTGGCTTTAACAGGTTGTGGTAGCGACAGTTCTAATTCAGGTGTCACAACACCGACAGAACCATCAACAACAACCAACAAATTTATCGATGCCGCTGTTGAAGGTATCTACTACAACACCAGTTCTGGCTTAAACGGTATTACAAATAGCGAAGGCGAATTTACCGCTAAAACTAACGACACAGTGACCTTCTTTATTGGTGGTGAAAATGGCTTAAAAGTGGGCGCAGCATCCAACCGTGATGTATTGACTCCATTTGAAGCTGCGGGCAAATATGCACGTGCCGTTAACCTAGCGATTTTACTTCAATCTTTAGATAACGAATTTGGTAGTTCGTCCGATGATGTGCTGACCATTCCAGATGCGCTGCGATCGCCTGATGCAACGACTCTAGCTAAGATGGAAGATCTAAGCTTAGATGATCGTGATAGCGTGATCGACTTCTTAGACGAAATGGGCGTAGACTCTGCAAACATCACTTCGGAAGAAGATGCTCTTGATCATATGCAAAATGCGTTTGGCTCAATGACTCGCGGCGAAGACACCGTTAATCCTTTTATGGCTGAAGGTAAAATCGTTCGTTATATTGATGTGACTCAAAACTCTGAAAAGTTCACCTACGTTCATGCTGATAAGCTTATGGAATCAGAAATGTTTGAACGTACTCGTGGCATGACCGAGATGACATACAAGGTGAACTCAGCTGACTCCGTCTCTATGCTGGCTGGATCGAACGATTATTCATTGTCGGAAAACTTCGCAGAACAGTACCTCACCTGTATTTCTAACGCTGCGCACCAATGGATTGATAAAGATAACGCCGAAAAAAAAGGGTGTGATACTAACGACGATGGTCTAGTGGACAGAGAGAATGGCTCCCTTACACCGGATAGTCAGTTTGTGCTCAACAACCCTTTTGCATACAGACTTCGAGATCTAGCACAGTCTTCAACGGCAGATGAAGAATTTACAAACTCGGACATCGACTGGATGCCGTTTGATGCTGAAAAGGCATCAGACCTAAACCATTACACCGCCAACCATGTTTGGGATGATGGTAAGAACGGCACGCCAAAATGGATTCGCAGCACAACCTCTGGCTCTTTTGACCCTGTGACTGGTATTTATTCCGAGATCGTTAAAAAAGAAACACTAGGCGATGACCCTAACAATGACCCATCTCGTGCAACAGAGCGCGTTGGTTACTATTATGAAGTTGATTCAAAAGATGCCGAGCGCTACGTCGACTTCACAGGTACATGGGACACCACCGCGATTTGTGGCGATGGACAAAGTGCAGTCATGAGAATGGTCTTCTCAGACTTAGCAATCACAATATCTGGCGCAGAGTGTGAAAGCCAAAATGGTGCTCCTTCATCACCGGAAGATTTGGGCGAGTCTGTTTATACTTACGCTGAATTAGCGACTATCGACTACTGGTGGTTCAACCAAGCGGGCCGCGAGTCGAAAGCAACCTTGACTGAGTTGAACACGGTCGTGCGCTTCTGTGACGCTGGTGACTATGTAGCAGGTACAGCGTGCCACGCAAACGATGAGTACTTCATTAAATGGGAATACCAACCAGCAGGCACTGATTGGGATGAGGGCCTACTGATTCGTCGTAAGATGGACAGCTTCGGTAATAGCAACGGCAGCTCTAGCATCATGCAGAAAATCAACTAATCGCTAAATTGATTCGTTTACCTCTAGATAAACCAGAAGCACGCTTCTGGTTTTTTTCATTTTTAGTATAGATGAACCTTCAAGCCCCCATCCCCGTAGATACAAAAACAAAATCTTAGCGATCCAAAACAACAACGGAGTTTGTAATGAATCTACTGATCGAATCATTTGAAGGCGGGATTTACTTGGCTTACCAAGTTATTGGCGAGCAAAAACAATTAATCAAAGATGACCACCAGCACCCTATGAAGTTTTTGAGTATTAACCAAGCACGCGATCACTTTAGCGACCAAGGCGTAGCATCAGCAATGTTGGTTCATAACAGCGCCTACGACGAGATGTGCGGTGAGCATTGTGGTAGCACACAGCCTTTCGAGATTGATTTGAAGTGGAGTTAAATCAACCTCAAATCAATCGCGATAAATCGAGTAGGAGGAGGC
>NZ_JBFRVF010000077.1:0-12427 GCF_041475025.1 Vibrio sp. 10N.222.49.C12
GCAGAGGCTTTTTCGAGGATCGGGCAGGCTTGTTTGAATCTCTTAAAGAGTGAAAAGAGCTTTAAAGGTGGAATTAGCCGCAAAAGGATGATGTGCGCGATGGATGAAGACTACTTAAGCAAGGTTCTGGGGAGCCTTGAATGACGGGCTTGTTCATGCGATTTCCGTGGATGCCTGTCGAATACATAGAGAGCAAGCTGGCGAGAACTTTGCGGTCGTCCGACATATGGCGCTCAATTTACTGGCGCCAGAAAAATCGATCAAGGGTGGAATAAAGAGGAAGCAAAAGAAAGCGAATCGAAAAAACGCTTATCTTTCGCAAGTCCTTGCAGGGCAAGGGGCTTCGTAATCTCATCCTGTCCTAGCACGCCTTAATTGACTGGATATTCATTATTTTTTTGTGCTTACGTAATGGTGATATTAATACGCTTTCCATAAGATATCACTAAATAGATAATAAAGATCATTCATAATATTGGAAATAAATGTCTCATAGTAAGAAGAATATAATAAAAATAATGTCGATGCTAGCTACTAGTTCAGTATTGGTCATGATAATCAACATAGTCAAACTAAAAATAATTGCAATTACTTTAGGGCCCGAAGGTGTTGGTCTGCTAGGTATGTTGACTTTACTTGTGACTGTAAGTGCAATTGTATTTGGACTAGGACTACAAATGAGTGGTATCCAACTACTAGGTGAAAACAAAAAAGAGGAGAAACAAGAACAATATGAAATAAAGTTTGCAGCGTTGATTGTTACTATAACTCTATCGCTTATCGTTTCCTCGGTTATATTTATATTCTCAAATGAAATAGAGATAAGTTTTTCAGGACACTTTGAGAATAGATATCTTATAGTATTGCTAGCTAGTGCAATAGTGATGACATTGTTTTCTAATCTTTCTTATATGTATCTACAATCAGATAGAAGAGTAAAAGATATAGCGAAAGTAAAAGTATTAGGAACTCTTTCTTCTGGTGTGGTGACTATTGTAATTGTTTTTCTTGTGCCAAACGCAAGCATAATACCATATATAATAGTACTTCTACCTATGGCAAACTTGATAATAACTTTATTGATAATAAAGGAAGACATAGTAAATTTTAGCAGAGTAAAAATTAGCAAAAGTAAAAAATACGTAAAATTATTAGTTGCATCTGGATTTGTTTTAATGCTTTCATCGGCACTAACAAATAGTTCTCAATTTTTTGTTAGATACTTACTTACAACTGAATTTAGTGCTACAAAGCTAGGTCTTTACCAAGCTGCGTGGTCAATATCTATGACTTATGTAGGTTTTGTAATTAGTGCTATGTCAACGGACTTTTTCCCAAAAATAACTGAGTGTGCAAATGAGAAGGACAAAAGTAATTTTTTAGTTAATGAGCAGATAGATGTCGCTTTATGTATTATAGCTCCATTTTTGATAATTCTTTTTGTTGGTGCACCATATATAGTTAATGTTTTGTACACAAAAGAGTTTATACTTACGGACAAAATTCTTCAGTGGCAGTCAATTGGTGATGTGTTTAAGGTAATTTCATATCCGTTAGGATTTTTACTTCTAGCAAACAGAAACTCTATCCGGTTTTTTTCCGCAGTTTTAATCTGGAATATTCTGTATATTGGCTTCATATATATATATTCAAATAGTATGGGAATAGTAGTTACTGGCAAGGCATATTTATTCGCATATGTTATATATACAATTTATATGTTTTTGGAAGTGAGAAGACTCCATGGTTTTAACTTGAGTCAGTTTAGTAAAAAATATGCAACTTTTATTTTAGGTAGCCTTTTAGTAATAGCAATAGTATCAAATTATAGTGAGGTTGTTATGTATGCGGTGTCTCTTGTTATTTTATCGTCGGCAATTTATTTTGCTATAATGAAAATAAAAAGCTAGAGGTAAATCATGATTTATGCAAAAAGCATTAATAAAGAAAAAATTAAAAATAGAATTAGATTGTCTTGTGAATTCTTCCTTTTTAAAGAAAGGAAGGAATTATGGTTTGAAATTGATGAAGAGTTTAGTGAATGGGTCGATGAAAATAATGGTGACCCATTTTTGATGATTCTTTGGTTGATAGCTTTAGAAAACGATCTTGATCTAAAGCTAGATTTTTCAGTATCGCATGAACTCTTATTTGGTATTAATACGACACTGAGTGAATTATTGAAACCATTTAACCCACAGGACAGGGCTATTTCCATATTTGTTACCTCAAATAGATTTAGATATGAAAATGCGAAAGAAACGGTCACCGCTATGTCTATGGGTGTAGATTCATTTCATACTTTATCTGCAAATGTTGGTACATTGAAGCCGATAACAGCACTTACACTATTTAATGCTGGTTCATTTGGTGCTGGTGGTGAAGTTACGAATCGCTATTTTGATAAAATGTTGTTGCAAGTAACAGAAGTATCGACGGAACTTGGCTTGCCATTACTCTGGGTTGACTCTAACTTAGGGGAATTGTTGAGTTTATCATTCTTAAAAACACACACATTCAGACATTTTGCATGTGCAGCTATTTTTCAAACACGTATTAAAGACTACTTTTATTCATCGGGTCATAAATACGAAGATTTTCAAGTGAATTTGTCAGACTCGGCAAATTATGATCTGATTAGTTCACTTGCATTAAAAACTAACTCTATGAATTTTCAAGTTTTTGGAATGGGGAGTTCACGACTACAAAAAACGAAAGAACTTGTGGACTATAACCCTAGCAAAACTTATCTCAATGTCTGCTTAATAACCGACGAATATGATTCAGTAAATGAAAATGAACTTGGTATCAAGAATTGTTCTAAGTGTTACAAATGTATACGTACAATGATTATGCTTGAGTTACTAGGCCATCTAGAGGACTATAAAAATATATTTGATCTTGAAAGCTACTATTCAAATAAAAGTAAGTATTATGCTAACATCTATTATCATTATTTTAGGTCAAGAAATGTATTCTCAAAAGAAATAATTAAAGAAATTAGGAAGGCTGGAATCAAGATGCCACAAGGTTTCCATATTTCATTTATAAATCGAGTACTAGAGGCTATTATTGGGAAGGTGCTAAAGTGAATCTTACTGCAATACTGTCCATTATAACAATATTACTTTTTCTTGCGAGCTTGGGGTTTGTAGTCCCAATTTATATCGTGAAAAAAAATAGAAAGAATGCAGAAATAGACCATAACTTTGATATAAATAAAGATAAGTTGCTTGTTTTAAAAAAGGCAATGGTAATGCTACGTTCTGATAACGTATCGATGTCATTTGATGATGATGAATCTACATACGCGATGATGTCAAGACTAAAATACTTTTTACTAAAAAAGACGAATAACTATAGTTATATTAACTTTCCAAGAGCATGGTTGATGATAGGGTTACTTGACTATTATGAGGCTCACAAGGACGAAAGTATATTAAACGAGGTTATACTTAGTGTAGATAAATTAATTGATGATAGTGGAAGTTTAAGTTTTGAGTTTAATAATATAGACCAATGTTTGTTTGGTGTGGTTTTTTTACGATTATATTTAATTCTTAATAAAGACAAATATGCGATTTCAAGTCATCAAGTATATAAAGAAATTCAAAGTTTTCTAGATACCAATGGAGTTTATTTCTATCGGAAGAATTCAAAGGTTTATTTTGTTGATACTATAGGTATGGTATGCCCATTTTTATATCTGTACAGTACAGTGTTTAATGTTCGAGAAGCAAAAGACAGTGCGAGTCTTCAATTAGACTATTGGATTAATTTCCTTATGGGAAACGGTCATATTTTACCATATCATGCGTATGATATTGAGAACAAAATACCACTAGGTTCATGTAATTGGTCTAGAGGTATAGCATGGTTTATGATTGGGCTTTCTTATGGAGTCAAATATGAGAGTGAAACATTAAGGCCTGCACTAGTTAAAAAAAATAACGAACTACTAGATAAGCTAGCCACGTTACAAAAAAATCATGGTGGATGGGGCCAGTTTTTAGGTCACGACAATTCAAATAAAATCGATGCATCATCAACCATAATGTTTCTTTACGCACAGAAAATATCCGGAGAAAGGGTTTTTGATTTGGCAAAATATAGCTTAAAACGATGCATTAACTCGGACGGTTATATTGTTAGTAACTCTGGGGATACTATTTATATTAATAAATACTCTCGAGCCCTGGATAAATCTGAAGTTTCACAGGGGTTGTTTCTTACTCTACTGGAGGAGTATTAATGAAAATTGCAATACTTACACTGCCATTATGGAATAATTATGGTGGTATTTTGCAGTGCTTGGCTATGTGTAAGAAACTAGAGGAGTATGGGCATGAGGTTATACTACTTAATTATCATCATAAGCCGGTTCGTCGTCATGTCGAATATATTAGAATAATCAAGAGAAAAATAAGAAAGCTAATTACCGGATCTGGTTGTAAAGTATATCCAAATAGGGTTCAGAGAGAAATAATATCTCAAAATACTTTAGAGTTTATAAAGAATAATTTTAGTTTAATATCACCAGAGTTTCATACCAGTGCTGAATTATCTAAATATCTCACTGATAACTTGATTGAAACTGTGGTAGTTGGAAGTGATCAAGTATGGCGTCCAAGCTATACACCCAACATATATACTTACTTTTTAGATTTTGTACCTGACGACGTCATTAGAATAGCATATGCACCATCATTTGGTACAGACAAAGTCTTATATAGTGAAAGGATGATAACTGAGTGTAAGAAACTCATTGATCGGTTGGATTTAGTTACAGTAAGAGAAATCTCAGGTAAGTCACTACTCAAGAAGATGTTTAATATAAATGCTGATGTAGTTGTTGATCCTACACTACTACATAAAAAAGATATGTATACAGATTTAGTACATGATGTTCCTTGTCAAAATAAGGGTGATATTTTTTGTTATGTTTTAGATCGTACAGAAGATATTTCCAATCAAATTTGCAATGCTGAAAAAGGATTAGGTAAAAAATCATTTGAAATAATGCCTAAGACATTTGACGAAAAATTTAATACTTCTGATATTACTTATAAGTTTCCACCAATAGAAAGTTGGGTTGCCGCTTTTAGAGATTCAGATTATATAATAACAGATTCATTTCATGGTTGTGTGTTTTCAATAATATTTAACAAACCATTTGTAGCGATTGGTAATCATGAAAGAGGAATGAGCAGATTTGAATCGCTTCTTAAACAATTTGGACTTGAAGACCGCTTAGTGGTGAGCAAGACTGATTCTCTTAGTCATGTATTGACGCGTTCAATAAATTGGACGTCTGTTAATGCTAAGAGAGATGAGCTTTGTTTGAACTCCTTAGATTTATTACTTGAAGGCCTGAAAGTTGAACGATAAAAAATTAGTTAGTGTTATCGTGCCAGTTTACAACGCAGCTTCTCACCTTAATGAAGCAGTCACAAGCATATTGAATCAGACTTATACAAATATTGAGGTTATATTAATTAACGATGGTTCTACTGATCTGTCTTTAGAAATATGCAAGGATTTTAAAACGGCTGATAAAAGAATTCATCTAATTGAACAAGTTAATTATGGAGTATCTAAGGCAAGAAATGTTGGTTTATCTAAGGCAAAGGGAGAGTACGTTATCTTCTTCGATGCTGATGATATAGTGGCAGAAAATGCAATTGAATCATTGATTTCTATGGCTTTTGAATATAACTCTTGTGATTTAGTAATTGGTGGATATAGAACATTTAGTCCACTTCTCGATTTACCAGTTAAATGTAAGCATTATTCTTCGAACGACGAGTTAGTTTTGGCGATCATAGAGGGAAAAACTCATGCCGCATTGTGGAATAAACTTATTAAGCGCAGCGCGATCGAAGGGATATCATTCAACAAAGATATTTCTTATATGGAGGATAAGCTTTTTATGTTAGAAGTATTGCAACGAGAATTGGTAGTCTCTTACTGTGATGATTTAGTATACAACTATCGCGTTGATGATACGTGTGCTCCGATGCTTAGTAGCAGATCAATAGAATCGTACTTTTTTGTGAATGATTTTATTTTAGATAAGTATGGGTGCAAAAATAATAGTAAACGTATTGTTCGTAACTATTATCGAAGTCTTTACTTCCTCATTCTTAATTGTAGAGAATATCCATTTGAATCGAGTTTTAAAATTAATTACAAATTAATTAGGGATATTGAATTTTCGAAGAAGCTTGTTTTGTTACTACATAAAAATAGATGCTTCCGATTGGTTAAAGTTGTTCGCCTAACCAAACTACTATATTGTAAATTGAAGAGTAACAACCTTTTCCGTTGAATAAATGTTATATGAGAGGTATTTATGTTGGAGTTGATTAGAAAAAACTCAATTTTCAGACGGATAATCTATCCGCTATTTAAGCGACCTTATCAGAGAGTATATTTTTTCATGTTAAAAAAATATATATCTGCGATAGGTGAGCAGGCCTTTATTAAAAAAATGTATCGAAGTAAGCATGGGCGCGAATTAGATCTAAATCGACCGATAGGTTTTTCAGAAAAGTTAGCTTGGACAAAGTTGTATGATAAAAATAGTTTAATGACTATTTGTGCTGATAAGCACTTAGTTAGAAGTTACGTTGAATCGAGAGTTGGTGATAGATATTTGATACCTCAATTAGGCGTGTATAATAAATTTTCAGAGATAGATTTTTCAAAACTTGATACACCATATGTACTCAAAGTAAATCATACCTCCGGTGGGAATTGTTTCGATTTAGAAAAAAAACCGTTGAGCTTAACTAAAGCAAAAAAAGAATTAGAGCATTACATGAAGTTGAATGCTTATTACTTTGCATGTGAATGGGCTTATAAAGATATTAAACCAAAAATAGTTGCGGAGAGAGTAATATTAGATGAAAATGGGAAGTTACCAAACGATTACAAAATCTTTTGTTTTAATGGTAAACCTAAGTTTATTCAAGTTGACATATCAAGATTTGAAAATCACAGGCGGGATTTTTATGATTTGGAGTGGGTTAAGCTAGATTATAAATTTGTTTACGATAACTCGCTGCACGGAGTGAAAAGACCAGAGAATCTTGATGAAATGTTGGAAATTGCAACGAAATTGTCTCAAGAATTTAATTTTGCTCGAGTGGATTTATATGAGATTCGAGGAAAGATATACTTTGGCGAAATTACGTTTTATCCCGAGGGTGGGTCTAAGGAATTTAGTGAGACTCAACATGAACATTTGGTAGGTGACTATCTTAAATTGAGTTTAAATTCGTAATAATAAAAGTTGATCAAGTATTGGTAGTAATGTATGATGAAAATACTAATGTGTGTCGAAGGCCTTAATATTGGCGGAATAGAAACGTGGTTAAAAAACCTGATGAAAATTAAGTCCGGTGATTTTTTATTCGATTTTTTTGTCATGCAAAGGGGCGGTCATTACGAGAATGAAATTAAGGGTTATGGTTGCAACATATATCATGCAGATGATCAGTGTTTCATAGATAAAGTATTTCATCTTTTTGGCTCTACGGCTACTAGCTACCATCAATCACTTTCGAAACTATTACAAAAGAAAGATTATGACGTGATACATGTTCATGGTTCTGAGTTCATGGGCGATGTGATGAAAATTGCAAAAAATGCAGGAGTCGCTACCAGAATAGCACACTGCCATACTACAGGCGTAAATAAATTTGATGTGAATCTCATGATGAAAATAAGAGGTATACGTTTCAAAACTTTAGACCGATACAGGTTACAAAAATATTCAACTAAGCTTTTGTCATGCAGCAAGGAATCGGGGTTTTTCTTTCTAGGCGAACGTTGGAGCGAAAATTCTTCGGCTAAAGTATTATATTGTGGTGTGCCAAATATTGTCGACATAAAAGCTATCACTAAAAAGAGTTTTGGAATTCCAGATAATAGTAAGGTTATTGGTCATGTTGGTACTTTTAGCCCCGTAAAAAATCATCAGTTATTAGTACAGATCATAACAAAAGCAATAATCAAAGACCCAAGTTATTATCTTTTCCTTGCTGGGGATGGACCATTATATGATGAGATAAAGCAAAGATGTATTGATTTAGGTATTGACGCAAATGTAATCATGCCTGGTTATTGTAGCGATATACCATCATTGATGTCGGGTGTGTTTGATATGCTTATATTACCGTCTCTGTATGAAGGTATGCCTCTTGTCGGTGTTGAGGCTATTAATTCTGGCTTGACAGTGGTTTGTTCAGATGTAATTACTAGTGACCTTATAGCGCCATTCTCAACTTTGATTAAACCTGTTTCACTTGATGCGGAAATTGATGATTGGATTGAATGCATTGACCAGGCAATAAATAACAAGGCTTGTTTCAAAATTGGGCAAGATATCATTTCTTCGAGTCAATTTTCTATTGAACGCTCTTATGATAATTTGATCCAAATCTATCGAGAAATATAGCGATAGATTATTGTGTTCTACTACATTGAGTCGAATGATTTAAATACGAGAGAGTCGTTGTTAAATAGAACGCGCTTGCTGAATTTAGAAGAAGAAAGTGTAGAGAACGTTTCAATGTTCAGACAGACGTGCTTGGACCTATTAAAGAGCGAAACCATATTAATGATCGCACTAAACGTCAGCGTATAACCGACTTAAAGGACCAACAGAACCTAAGTAAGAGTATTGTGAACTCTACTTAATTTCTGTTCGTTTTATCTGTTGGCTTTGTTACCGACGATGTTAATGTGAGTTATGTTAATATTAATATAAAATTACTTCATAGGAGTATAATGGCTATAATCGATGTAACCTATACGTTGTTTGTTTTTCTTTGTTTGTTTTTATGTTTATTAATTGGCTCCTTTCGCAATTATCGAGAAGCGAGATTTAATTCCATTTATATTATCATCACGATTATTCTTTTAGCATTTTCATCTATGAGAGAGTTAAGTGTTGGTACCGATACTAGAAATTACGCTCACTTATTTTATTTGGATACAACTTATTTACAAATACTTATTACAAAGGGTGTAGAGTTTATATATTTCTTTATGACCAACCTCATAAAGTCTTTTGGTGGCAGCTTTTATACAGTAATGCTTATAACTTCCTTTTTTATTGTGTTCTGTTATTTGATTCAAATTAAAAAATATAGCGAAAACATCGCGTTGTCGCTAATGGTTTTCATTTGCCTATTTTATACTTTTCATTTTAATGCATTGCGACAATCTATTGCTATGGCAATTGTATTCTTTGCTTTCCCATACATTTTGAAAGAAAGAATGTTCCATTCAATATTTTTAGTCTTTATTGCGGCTATGTTTCACAAAACGGCTTTCATTATGTTACCAGTGATTTATCTACTCCACTATAAAGGAAGGTATAGAAATGTTATAGTTGTAATATTCTCATTTGTTCTAGCCATTTTGTCATCCCATTTGATTGAGTTCGCTTCAAGTATAGACAGTAGGTATGAACATTATAACAATATGAATTCAGGAGGTGGAAAAGGAACAACCTCATTCTTTGTCTTGTTATTCATTATTTTTTATGCCTATAAAAAACAAGCATACACACATTGCAATTATTATGGCAAGTTGCTTACCTTGTATTTAATTGGGATTTTGATTTCGCTTACCTCTATATTACTATCTCTTGATCCGTCAGGTCCACTTAGATTAAATCAATACTTACTTCAGAGTTCCATATTTATGGTTCCGATGTTGGTTAACTCTATACCAAATCGAGTCGAAAGAAACGTAGTAGCAATTACATTCGTTTTTCTTTGCTGTGTCTTTTTTATTTTGTTTACATCTAATCTAGCAAACTTATCACCATTCTATTTCAGGGAGTTATTTTAAATTGTCAAACTCAAATGATGTTTTTATTAGTGTAGGTATACCTTTTTATAACGCGTCTGAACATCTAAAGGATAGTATAAATTGTATCCTTTCTCAAACGCATAAAAATTTCGAACTAATATTAATTAATGACGGTTCAACAGATAAATCCTTGGAGATTGCTCTATCTTTTAAAGATCAGCGAATCAAGGTTATTTCCGATGGTTTGAATAAAGGTCTAGCCACTAGGTTAAATGAAATTGTAAGACTTGCTCGCTACGATATAATAGCTAGAATGGATGCTGACGACCTTGTTCTTCCCAATCGATTATCGGTGCAATTAGATACTTTGTTAGATTCCAATGTGGATTTAGTTAGTTGTGGCCTTTGTTCTGTAAATTCAAAGCTAGAGGTTCAGGGGTTTAGATATAGAAATAATGCACCTATACGGGCTGAGGATCTATATAATTGTACACATGGAATAGTTCACGGGTCAGTAGTTGGTCGTCGAGATTGGTTTGTAAGAAATGTATATAATGAGGCTTTACCAAGAGCTCAAGACTACGAGTTGTGGAATAGAGCATACTTCAATAAAGACCTGAGGATTAAGGTTATTCCTGATATTTTGTATGTTTACAGAGAGGATTTGGGTATTTCTTATAATAATCTAATTTCTGCGTGCGACGTTTCCAAATACATACTTAATTCCTATGGTGAAATATACAACAATTTATGGCACAAGAAAATCAATCTCGAAATTAAAAAGATTAAAATTAGAATTTTAAAGCTTTTCAAGATGTTCGATCTGGTCTTAAAATATCGCAATGGCAATTCTAAAAAAATATCTAGCGTGGAATTTGACTCTATTAAAGATTTCTTAAGGATATATAAGTGACTAAGACCAAGGTTTTTCACACGATCGTTAACACATTTACTGCTAAAAGGTTTATTGAACCTCTTTGTGATTCAAACTCTGACACGTTTCAATCAACGATTTTAATTGACACCTTTGGTGGTGATGAAATATTTCTAGAACAATTATCAGTTTCCTACAAGTTGTTTAAGTTTTCAATAAATAGCAACCCATTAACGTATCCTTTAAAGTTATACAAGTTAATTAATTTTTTCAAGAAGCAAAACCCAGACATTCTAGTTTGCCACTTTACTACTGGTGCACTTATTCCATTATTTGCTGGTTTTTTGTGCGGGGTTAATACAAGAGTTTACTATAATCATGGCGTTCCCTATGTCGGTTATAAGGGCTTGACTCGCAGGGCATTTGCTTTTCTTGAACGAATGAATTGTTTTTTTGCTACAGATGTATTAACTGTTTCTAAAGGAATGAAACCTTATCTTGATAATGTATCATCAAAGAATGCTAAAGTTTTCGGAAAAGGTAGTATTTGTGGTTTGATCGATGACTGGTATAGAGATCCGGTTACTAAGGATATTAATGTTCTTAGAAAGAGGTTTTCTATATCGACTAGTGATATTGTATTCATTTATGTCGGCAGACCTTTTAAGCGCAAAGGTTTTTTAATGGTGCTTCAAGCTTTTGTTGAATCAACACTTGATAATAAAATTCTTTTTCTAGCTGGTTGTACAAACGATGATGTTATAAATTACATTGGGTACATTCCAGATAATGTGATTGCTCTTGGTTTAGTTGATAAGATTAAATCTTATTATGATCTATCTGATATCGTTATTTTACCCAGTTTTCATGAAGGTTTTGGCTATGCTTTACTGGAAGGAGCTGCGTCTAAGTGTTGTTTGTTGGCCTCTGATATTCCTGGGCCTGATGCAATATTAGATGACGGGTATAATGGTAGGTTTTTTACTGTCGGCTGTGTGGCTTCACTCGTTTCTATCATTAATGAGGTAGCTTTGGATGAACATAAATTAGTGGAATACAAAAAAAATGCCTATAAAAGTTCCTTGTTATTTAAAAGGGACCTGGTCGTTCGAGAGTTTAATCGCTTCTTAACTTCTAAGAAATGATAGAATATTGCGGGTGTGCATTTGAGTCATAAACTCATGGGGTCAGGTCTTGCATTTTGCATTGGTGATTGGCATGAGTGTGTTTTGGTTTGAGGTGGATCGCAGATTGTTTTAAGGCTCTGTTTGTTTATCTGAGTTAGTTCGATATTTAAAAATAATATCGGCTATTTTGGGTGATGAATTTGAGTAGACCTTTGCGACTAGAGTTTGCTGGAGCGCTGTATCATGTGACCGCACGAGGGAACGAGCGGAACTGGATTTTCTTTCAAGATGACGACTTCACTCTCTATTTAACCGTTCTTGATGAAGTTTGCGAACGATACAATTGGGTTATACATGCCTATTGTCTAATATCATCTGTTGCTCGAAACCCCTGATGGCAACCTTAGTAAAGGGATGCGGCAATTAAAAGGTGTGTTTACTCAGAAGATCAATCGTAAACATAACCGAGTCGGTCATTTGTTCCAAGGGCGTTGTAAGTCCATTTTGGTTGATCAAGAAACTTATCTGTTCAGGGAAATAGCACGTACATCCCCGTATTATAAGGGATGAGGGTTAATTAATGACCATCAAATTTTCAAAT
>NZ_JBFRVF010000078.1:0-5128 GCF_041475025.1 Vibrio sp. 10N.222.49.C12
GCCTCCTCCTACTCGATTTGGTTGATCGCGATCTAGCTTTGCTTTATCGAAAGCGCTTAAGCGATCTCAATCTTCTCTGCTTGGTTCTGTTCTACCATTGACAGTGCAAGTGCTTCCGCAACCTTAATACCATCGATACCAGCAGACAGGATGCCGCCTGCGTAGCCCGCACCTTCACCTGCAGGGAAGAAGCCCTTTAAGTTGATGCTTTGGAAGTCTTTGCCACGTTTGATGCATACAGGAGAAGAGGTACGAGTCTCAACACCGGTAAGTAGGCCGTCTGGCGTAGAGAAACCTTTGATCTTCTTCTCGAACGCTGGGATTGCTTCACGAATCGCTTCGATAGCAAAATCAGGCAGCGCTTTTGAAATATCAGTCAGGTGGATACCCGGCGTGAATGACGGTTGTACTTCACCGATTGCACTTGGATCGCGACCTTTCAAGAAGTCACCGATTTTTTGAGCTGGTGCATCGTAGTTTTCACCACCAAGAACATAAGCGCCGCTTTCTAGTTCACGTTGTAAACGGATACCAGCCAGTGCGTCACCTGGGTAATCACGCTCTGGGTCGATACCTACAACGATCGCGCTGTTTGCGTTACGTTCTGCACGAGAGTATTGGCTCATGCCGTTCGTTACTACGCGGCCTTCTTCAGACGTTGCAGCAACCACAGTACCACCTGGGCACATACAGAAGCTGTATACAGTGCGGCCATTCTTACAGTGGTGAACGAGTTTGTAGTCCGCAGCACCTAGGATTGGGTTGCCTGCGTTCTTACCGAAACGAGCTTCATCGATCATCGATTGCTTGTGTTCGATACGGAAACCAACAGAGAAAGGCTTCGCTTCCATGTAAACGCCACGATCGTACAGCATTTCAAACGTGTCACGAGCACTGTGGCCAACAGCCAATACCACGTGACGAGATTTGATCTCTTCACCGTTAGAAAGCGTTAGGCCAGTGATTTGACCATCTTCCATATGAACGTCGTCAACACGAGTGCTGAAACGGATTTCGCCACCAAGTTCAATGATAGAAGCGCGCATCTTTTCGATCATGGTAACCAGTTTAAAGGTACCGATGTGCGGCTTACTTACGTATAGAATTTCTTCTGGTGCACCCGCAGCAACGAACTCTTCAATTACTTTACGGCCGTAGTGCTTTGGATCTTTAACTTGGCTGTACAGCTTACCGTCAGAGAAAGTACCTGCGCCGCCTTCACCAAACTGTACGTTTGATTCTGTGTTCAGCGTACGCTTACGCCAGAAACCAAAGGTATCTTTCGTACGCTCACGAACTTCTTTACCACGCTCAACGATGATTGGGTTGAAACCCATTTGAGCAAGCACTAGGCCAGCGAATAGACCACATGGGCCAAAACCGATAACCACAGGGCGCTCAGTTTGGTTCTCAACCGCTTTAGCAACAAACTTGTACTCCATATCAGGAGTCACTTTTACGTGCGGGTCGCTAATGAATTGTTCTAACAACTCAGCTTCGTTTTCAACGAGAACGTCAAGCGTGTAGATAAGTAAGATCTTTGATTTCTTACGAGCATCGTAGCCACGTTTAAAGATATTAAAAGAGAGTACCTGATCAGAGTTAATACCAAGTTTCGCTTCAATAGCGTCTTGAATAGCTGACTCTTCATGGTCTAGAGGGAGTTTAATTTCGGTTAAACGTATCATTTCGATGTCTCGTTTTTATAGGTGTCTTAGCTAGATCGTTTCTTAATACAGAGTTTGATGAAAACGCTGGTGCTCTAAGATGCGATAAGCTCACAATGGCGCGCATTTTACGAGAAATTGATTTATCTGTCATACTAATTTGGAAACATGGAGCAAATAGACACGATATTAGAGCCGTATGATGTTGAATTTTGCTTTGGGATGAGTATTATCCCCATTCTTCAATTTTGACTAACTTATAGAGCAGAGCATCATGGCATTTGTCGTAGGCGATAATTGTATTCAATGTAAATACACAGACTGTGTGGCAGTGTGCCCCGCAGATGCGTTCCATGAAGGCCCAAATTTCATGGTAATCAACCCAATCGAATGTATTGATTGTGGTTTATGTGTACCTGAATGTGATGCTCAAGCGATCTTCCAAGAAGATGAGCTACCAGAAGATCAAAAAATCTTTATCGAAGTGAACGCAGAGCTTGCCGAAATCTGGCCGGTACAAACGGAAGTAAAAGCACCAATGGATGACGCTGAGAAGTGGAATGGTGTCGCTGATAAGTTGGCAATGCTAGAAAAGTAATTGTTGAAAAGAACTCAAATAAAAAGGCGTACTGATTTAATCAATACGCCTTTTTTAATATCTGAACACTGTCGATTGGCTAGTTAGCCTAGAGGTCTAGCTATGCTGACGACGCATGTTATCGAGGATGATACCTGTCGCCATCGCTACATTTAGTGACTCTGCGCCACCGAATGCTGGAATCGTAATCTTATCAGTCACGTATTTAGCCGCGTGTTCACGGATGCCGTGAGACTCACTGCCCATCAATAAAATGCCGTTAGCAGTAAACTCAGTCTTATGAACACTTTCGCCTTCTAAGAAAGCACCGTAAACCGGTAGGTTCGCTTGCTCTAAGTAAGCTGGTAAGTCTGTTTGGCTTACGTGTACGCGGCCAAAGCTGCCCATAGTCGCGCTGATCGTTTTAGGGTTGTATGGGTCTGCGCAATCGCTGCTCGCAACGATATGCTTGATGCCGTACCAGTCTGCTACGCGAATAATCGTACCTAGGTTGCCAGGGTCTGAAACGCCATCAAGCGCAATCATCAGTCCTGTTGCTTCTGGTAGTTCAAACGTTGGGATCTCAACAACTGCAATCGCGGCATTGTTACTCACCAAAGTACTTGCTTTGGTTAGATCATCCAGCGAGGCTTCAACACAATCAAACTCAATCAGTGAAGCATGATTTTCAGATAAGAAATCAGCGGTAGCAAAGACGTTCTTCACGACTAAGTCACTATTGAACAGCTCAAGAACGTTCTTTTCACCTTGAACTAGAAACAGGCCGTGGGCTTTACGTTGTTTCTTTTGGCCCAAAGCACGAAGGAGTTTTAATTGGTTTTTTGAAATCATGTTTTTATCCTAGATATAAGCCCGCGCATTATAGAGCAAAGGTTAGCGAACCAAAAGCGTGATGACTCAATGCGATCTACATAAAAAGCAAAAGCAACTCACTTAAAAAAGAAAAGCGCACTAAATAGCGCGCTCTTATGGGATTTACTCACCTAAGTTAAGTTGAACTGACAGCCTAATACGGAGCCGGGTAGCGTTTAAATACTGTGTTGATATCAGTCAGGATCTCTTCTGATAGCGGTTTACTGAAAGCGGCTACGTTCTCTTTTAGCTGCTCCATCGTAGTTGCACCAATGATGGTGGACGTCACCCCATCAACTTGATTACACCATGCCAATGCCAGTTGGCTCGGAGTAAATCCATGAGCGTTTGCTACTTCAACATAGCCTTTAACCGCTTCGTTGGCAGATTCAGTGTCACGGAAAATGCCTTTACGTTGCATGTAAGTCCAACGGCTGCCTTCCGGTCTTGCGCCATCAATGTACTTTCCACTCAACATGCCTGCAGCTAAAGGTGACCATGGCAGATAAGCGACATCTTCATGCACACAGTTCTCAATCAGATATGGCCAGTCTTTTGCGTGCAGCAAGCTAAATTCATTCTGAATCGAAACCATACGTGGCAAATCGTGTTTCTCGCTCAGCTTGAGGTATGTGTTAATGCCCCAAGTAGAATCATCTGAAAGCCCGACATGGCGAATTTTCCCCGCCTTAATGCAGCTTGCCAGTGCTTGTAGGATTTCCAACATCTCAGCTTCATGCTGCTTTCGGTCAATATCACTGAATCGAATGTGATTCGGGAAATGCTTACCAAAGTGAGGCGTTGTACGATTTGGCCAATGAAGTTGGTAAAGGTCGATATAGTCTGTTTGTAGGCGTTTTAATGATGCGTCAACGGCTGCGATCACCGCTTCACCCGTTATCGGGCCGCCATCTCGAACCCAAGGAAGCCCTGGCCCGGCAATTTTGCTCGCAATGATCAACTCTTGTCGACGCTGTGGGTTACGCGATAACCAGTTACCAATGATCGCTTCTGTTTTTCCGTAGGTATCTGGAGAAGGTGGAACCGCGTACATCTCTGCAGTATCGATAAAGTTAATACCTTGGCTTAATGCGTATTCGATCTGTTGGTCGGCTTGCTGCTGCGTATTTTGTAGCCCCCAAGTCATGCTGCCAAGACAGATACGGGAAACGGGAATTTGACTACTTCCTAGCTTTGAATATTCCATTGAATTCGGGGTTCCTGTGGTTAGGTTCTCTGGTACTCGCATTATAGTTTTGAAAAGAGGGCGAGTGAGGAATGAAAACGAATATGAATTATTAGCACAAAATGACACGACAAGGTATGGTATCGGGGAGTTTAGTGAGTCATTTCTCAGCGCTGCAAGCTAGTGTGTGCAATGCGTGAAAATACATTCGCGAGAAACTATGAGCCAATTGGTGATCGAGAAGTGAAGAACAACAAGCAATGAGCGAAGGTTTAATGTTCAGCTTGTTTGGGAGTGGGGGAGAGGAGAACAGATCAAAAATAAAAAAAGCTCTACCGGATAGAGCGTAGAGCTTTTTTATAGGGGTCTTAATAGTGCTAGGTATTCATTGAGTTACGAGGTCGCGTTTGTGTCTAATCCACCCTGGATCTGCGCCTGTCTTAGAGCTTCCTGCCTTTGAACTTCTTTCTCAGTTAATACTGGTTGAAGTGTTTCCTCAGAGGCTTGAGGAGAGAAAATGAAATATTTATTAATCGTCATAACAGTGTCTCCGTGTAACGTATGACAGATTTTGCATCAAGGATAAACTGTGATCATCATCCACTTTGTACTTTTTTTGGGCTGAGAGCGAAGGGCGTAGAATGCGTACAAAGCGATCGCTTATCATCCGTATGCAATATTGGAACTGACGAAACCCTCTGTTTTTAAGTATAGGAAGCTCCTCTAATTTCGTACAATAATGATTTAGAGCAATTACATAGATGGTCAGGGGCGTAAGATGAAAAACCTCGCTGCTGACTCTGTGTTGTGATCACCAAGCGATTC
>NZ_JBFRVF010000079.1:0-1062 GCF_041475025.1 Vibrio sp. 10N.222.49.C12
ACATCAATGGAGCGTCTAGCTTCTGGCTCAAAAATCAACAGCGCAAAAGATGACGCTGCGGGTCTACAAATCTCGAACCGTTTGAACGTTCAAAGTCGTGGCCTTGATGTTGCTGTACGTAACGCGAACGACGGTATCTCAATTGCACAAACTGCTGAAGGTGCAATGAACGAGACGACTAACATCCTGCAACGTATGCGTGATTTGTCTCTACAATCTTCAAACGGCTCAAACTCAAAATCTGAGCGTGTAGCGATTCAAGAAGAAGTAACAGCACTGAACGACGAACTGAACCGTATCGCGGAAACGACGTCTTTTGGTGGTAACAAGCTGCTTAACGGTACTCACGGTACTAAATCATTCCAAATCGGTGCGGATAACGGTGAAGCTGTAATGCTTCAACTGAAAGACATGCGCTCTGATAACGCTCAGATGGGTGGTAAGAGCTACCAAACTGAGAACGCGAAAGATAAAGATTGGAACGTTCAAGCAGGCTCTAACGACCTAAAAATGTCGTTCACTGATAACTTCGGTCAAGCACAAGAAATCGACATCAGCGCAAAAGCGGGTGACGACATCGAAGAGCTAGCAACGTACATCAACGGTCAACAAGACTCTGTTAAAGCGTCTGTAACTGAAGACGGTAAGCTACAAATGTTTACTGGTAACAACAAGGTTGAAGGCGAAGTGGCATTCTCTGGCAGCCTGGCTGGCGAACTAGGCATGCAACCTGGCAAAGACGTAACGGTTGATACTATCGACGTAACATCAGTTGGCGGCGCACAAGAGTCTGTAGCTATTATCGATGCGGCACTTAAGTATGTAGATAGCCACCGTGCTGAGCTAGGTGCTTTCCAAAACCGTTTCGACCACGCTATCAGCAACTTAGACAACATTAACGAGAACGTTAACGCATCTAAGAGCCGTATTAAAGATACCGACTTCGCGAAAGAAACGACTCAGATGACTAAGTCTCAGATCCTTTCTCAAGCTTCAAGCTCGATTCTTGCTCAAGCGAAGCAAGCACCGAACTCGGCACTTAGCCTACTAGGTTAATCGATT
>NZ_JBFRVF010000080.1:0-720 GCF_041475025.1 Vibrio sp. 10N.222.49.C12
TTGTGCGCCGAGCATGGCGTTGATCTAGGAGGTGAAAGTCCTCTACGGGCTCAGTCGAGCGAGAACCGTTAGCCTATGCAAGGGTGTTCACCGTGAGGTGAAATCTGAAGGAAGCAAATGGCAAAACTTGGTTGTGACGAACAGAAATCTGATAGTAGGTCATTACAACTTGGGCAACCTAGCAATAGATAGAATAGCCCGATGCCTCGACGGGAAGTGTGTAGTGATAAATCAGGCACGGCCAAGGGAAAGAGCAACGTCTTACCTCGGGAGATCTTATTACTTGTCTCGATAGAGACTAATACAGCAGCGATGCGGTATGACGAGCAATAAGAAGTCAGCAGAAGGCATAGTACCTTAAGGAAGTACAACTTAAGGGAAGGCCCGAACTGAATATATCAAGAAGCAGTCACTAGACACTCAATCATGTGGGGTCATAGCAAGATGAAAACCATCTCTACGTCCCAATGGGCGATACAGCAAGTAAAGCTCATGGTGATGAAGAATGACAAGCATGATTGGCGTAAACAGGAGGACGAGTCTTGGTGATCTCAACGTCGTTGATGGAGCAAATCTGCTCTTCAACCAACTTGAATCAAGCTCTACGAAGAGTGAAGAAGAACAAAGGATGTGCAGGTGTCGACAAACTCGACATAGATGCGACTATCTCAACACTTCGACAGGCTTCAAATGGGCAAGCGCTTCGCCAGAGTCTTCTGG
>NZ_JBFRVF010000081.1:0-13242 GCF_041475025.1 Vibrio sp. 10N.222.49.C12
GGGTTCATGGGGCGGATACTCAATAAAAGCTTGCAGTGCTCGCTGATCGACAATTTCTAACCCTTGATCTCCTTTTCTGATGAAACCCTTGTCTAATAGGTCTTTAACCGCTCTTCGATACACTCTGCTCGATGTACCAAATCGTTCTGCTTCTTGATTCACTTTATCGAAACCGCCTAACACAGTGTTAGTCTCGCTTTGAACCAATAAATCATACGCAATATTGTAGGTAATTGAGTGTAAAAGACGGTTAGTGTAAATACCCATAGAGTCTTGATAATCTTCCGCCAATGCAGAGGCAAAGAAGAACATCATCCCCGGATTTTCAAGTAGTGCTTCTGCTAATCTCTGAATGCAAATAACATCAACTTGCATGTGTTCATCAGCCACTACGTTCCACTGACAAGGGGTCTGCGTGAAAAACTCCATCTCACCGAAGATATGGTAATCACAATTCACTTCGCCCAATTGAAAGCGTCGCCCATTAGCCGCGGAAATACTCATAGAGACTCTTCCTGCGGGCACTACATAAAGATACTGAAGCTGCTCACCTTGACGTAGGATTTCATCATTTTGATTGAAGTAACGAGAGTTAACTTGGTGTTGGTAGATGAGATCTCTAAATTCAGAGCTTTTTTGTTCTAAGTAGTTTTTAAAGCGTCCGCTTGAGTATGGTGCAATCTTCATACTTACTCTCTCATTGCATTACTGCTGTTTATATTCAAACGATTGTAACCACTTAAACCACAGGAGAGAACCCAATAAAAAAGCGACGGTCTCCCATCGCTTTCGTCTTGCATTTATTCAGGCTCTTATTGAGTAATTAATGCTTCCAGTGCCGCTAATGACGCTAGCCGCTCTCCTTGCATCATTACCTCTGCCTCATCGACATATTGCCCAACGCCCTCCTTTACATCTTGTTCGTACAAGACAACATTGTTCAAGATAGAAGCGACATTAAGCCCTCTCAAGCGTCCAACGGTAAACAACGCGGATGTTTCCATGTCTGCACCTAAAATGCTTTTGCCATTCCAGTACTGACAAAGCGCCTGCTCGTCATCGGTATAAAAACTGTCGTGTGAGCGTACCGTGCCCAAATAGTAAGGTGTTGTTTGCTGCTGCAAGAACTTGTCTAGCTCTTTAAGCAGAGAGAAGCTTGCATAGGCGGGATACGACGGCTTAACGTAAGCGGTAGAACCACCCTCATCGCGAACCGCGCCCTCTGCAATAATTAGCTCACCAAGCCCGATATGTGACTGCATTGCGCCTGCAGAACCTACTCGGACAATATGAGTCACACCACAAAACTTAAGCTCTTCTACCGCAATGATCATTGAAGGTGCACCAATGCCCGTGCTGCAAACCGATATCGCTTTACCTTGATATTGACCAGTGAAGATTCGATATTCACGGTTTTCAGAGACCAGTTCAGCATGTTCAAGCAAGTTAGCGATTCGATTCGCTCTATCTGGCTCACCACAAACAATAACTAACGGAGCAATTTGCGTTTCATCAACGCAGATATGAGGTTGCTTTGCCATCTTCACTCCTAAGAAGCCGTTGCTTGAGTTAACGATTTATCACTGTTTCGTTTAGCTGTGCGTGCCCACTCACGAGTACCGTTTGCCGCAATAAACATTAAGATTGCGTATTGAACAGACATTGCGTACACACCCTGCGTCGCATAAATACCAACGCTGATAATGTTAATCACAATCCACAGTATCCAGTTTTCAACATACTTACGTGTCATAAGAACTTGAGCAACAATAGATAGAATGGTCATCGTGGCATCCCAGAATGGGAACGCATCCGGTTCAAGCACTGGCTCCGCTAAATCCGCACCAAATAGATTCAGGCTATCTACCGCGATGTTTGCTAGCGCAAAAAAGAATGGGTCGATGTACATAGTTAACAAAGCAATAGAAATCGCACACGCTACGGCCGTTGCTACTAGTTTATTTTGGCTCAACCAACGAACTTCTAGCGTTTCACCTTGCTCATTAGGACGTGTCCATGCGTACCAACCGTAAATGTTGGCGCAAAAGAAAAAGAGTTGTAGAAGTAACAGTCCGTATAACTGAATTTGGAAAAAGATAACCGCGAATAAGGTGACATTCAGCAATCCGAACAGGTAGTTAATGGTTTTTTCTTGGCTTGCAAACCAAATACACAACAAACCAAACACGGTGCCGAATGCTTCAATCCAGCTCATTGCGTAGCCATACCCTATTGGGATATTGACTAAAGTATTGTTGATATCAAGTAGAGCGAATAGGTCCATAGATGTGTCCTTTATTATTTGTTTTAGTGGCACCTATTTTATTGCGCCTCTCCAAATAAAAAGGAGGACATTTGTCCCCCCTAGAATGCATGCGATCATAAATCAGAATATTAAATCCGGAAAATCAATTTCACCGGAAGATGTCATAGCCCTCCCACAGTCTCGAACTCGAAACTCCAGCACCAGAACAGCCCCCTTCCAAAAACGAAATTTTAGCTTACTGGCTTAACGCCGATATCGCATTGACGGTTACGTTTGAGAAGCGCATGATTTTATTTCGAGCAGAATCGTTGTCTGGCGTGTTAACCGTGTAATCGCCCCAAAACTCGTTCTGTGCAACGTACTCAATTGAATGGCAGGTCACATGAATAAAGTAATTATGTTAGTAATGGGGCTGCTTTTTACCAGTCGATTGTTTGCCAGTATTGTTCCTCATGTTGGTCAACTTGAGCATGATGCGCCTATTCTCCTTCGCTCGGCATTGATTGTAGGGGTTGCGGCTTACGCGGTTTGGAGTGCATTTAAATACTTCAAAAAGATCAAGGCCTCAGATTCAGATCAACTGTAACGGCGAAAGTCCAAAAGCTTTTGAATATGCCTCTAATTTCGATTACTGATCTGCGAAATAATCGACCAAGATTTTACGCCACTTTCGTGACTCACGAATCTTCAACAGGGCGCGGTTAATCTCTTCTTCGTACACGTTATTTTCAGTGATTATGAAACCGTAGTTGGGCTTTTATAACTGATAAAACAACACCGCTATACCAAGCTTAAGTTTGATAGCTAGAAACTGACATAAACTGGCTTTGTGCCGACGAACATAACTTTCCGCACTGAGTAATTTGGCTTTCTAGGAAGTAGATATTACGTCTACTTTTGACCCACTGGGCACGAACTTCCAGTTCTTGACCAATCAAAATCGGATGGTGAAAACGAGAGGTTAAACTCACCGTCATCGCCTTGATATCATTCTGAAATAGACAATGTAGCATCGCGCTGTCATGCAGTGTGGTGACAATGCCGCCCTGCATCATGCCATCGTAGCCCTCAGCTTTATCTGTTGGTACAATCTTGGCTCTGGTTTTATATTTAGCTACTGCCTCATGCTTAGTTAAAGAGTCATGCTCGCCAATAGCTTCAAAACAAATGGCGCTGTCGTTGAAAAAACCTTGGCTGCACACTTGGCAACGCCGATGATTGTGTGGAATGAAAACCTTCATACTTACCTTTACCCATAGATTGCTAGAGATTGATATGGCTCGACCAAAAAAACATCGCCAGTTGTGTACCCGTGCGGCTTACTCTTGTTTTAAGCCCAATGGTGTTCCTATGGACGAGCTTCATAAAGAAGAATTGCTATTAGAAGAGCTCGAAGCCCTACGCTTGGCCGATCAAGAAGGCTTGAGCCAACTTGAAGCAGCTGAACAAATGCAGGTGTCTCGCCAAACGTTCGGCAACATCATCAAGCGTGCACGAGCTAAAGTCGCCAAGTGCATCGTCAATGGCCACGCATTGGTGATTCAAAGCAGTTAACTCACCTGTTAGCCAGAAGTTATTTAACTTAGCGAGCGAGAACTCTTGATGCTTAGCTCGATACTTAGCTTGATGGCTCAGTAATCTGATATAGCTTTCTACTTTGCCCTTCACACACATCCTCGCAATTGCATTCACGCTCAATATCTAACTGCGCCAATCCTCCACAACTGCCTTTGATTGGCTTGCGCGAAAAAATCACGCCTATCGCCATCAATGTAACGACTCCGACAAACCCCAATAGCGTCAACAAAAAGGTCATTTTCGAAACCCTCGAATAGCGCCTAACTGATTAGGGCGTGCCATTAGGATCGAAGCTTGTTTTTTGTGCCCTTTATCTCCGCACGTTTTACTGCTACACCCGCTATTTCTCGGCTCTCGACCATAATCGAGATCGTTCACTTCCCGTAGATTGTCGAAATCCAAAGTCCCGATTTCTGCCTTACCTGTCGATGCCAAGACTCGAATATCGTTATTGAACAAATGCGCCAACATCTTCTTCCCAATGTGACGAACCACCACAGATTTCACATCGTAAGAAAGGAGAACAGAGATCCATTGCTTCTTTTTATTGCAAGAGGTGTCGGACTCAATCAGAGGAACAATCTGTTTTATTTGTCGTTGTTCATCGACAATCGCGATCTGTGGGGAACGAGCAAAGTGGTTGCCAACATGAAGGCCGCGACAAGGTACTGCGTATAACATAGTAACTTCCTGTTATTTATGATCAGGAGTTCAGCATACGCCCCATTATTGGCATATGCCAATAACTATCATGTGAAAAATAAGATTTACTGGATCGATAACGAAGATCACAAGCACCCAGACTTACCGTCATCTTCAGCCTATCTCAGTTACCTTTCAAATAACCATATATACTAGGGGGTAGTATTTTTACTGGGGGTATTTTTTGCGTTGTTAATGCCTGTTATCAAGAGCCAAGCTCAAACCCATTACAAAAAGGCCTCGCACAACCGAGAGCTTAATCGACTATTCAACGTCACACACTAGTCTGAATAATGTCGAATTAGGGACCAATCAAAGATGTTTATAGGAAAAATAGGTTGGATTGAAAATCAAGAATTGCAGTCGGCTTCAATGTAAACAAGCTTATAATTTGAAGTGAACAACGCATCGGGTTGTTATAATATAACATCACACTAAATTACCATCATTTCTCATGAAACAGCCATTTATTCTAATCGATGTCATCAATCGCCTCTCCACACGCTATGTAAGCCGTTTCTCGACATGCTTTCGCTCTCTCAAGGGCTTGACTGTTGGCCTAGCATTATTGTGTTTTGCGCCAAATCTATATGCCCACCCTCACTCTTGGATAGAGATGAAAACTCATATTGAGGGAGAGAATGGCATGATCACCGGTCTCTCTATGGAGTGGTCTTTTGATGCAATGACCTCGATGTACATGTTGGATGGAGAAGACGTCTCTGCCGATACAGAAACTGAAACATTCAAAAAGCTCGCTGCGTCTGTAATCGAAAACATTATGTACGAGCACTACTTCACGTACTTTTATGATGGTGAAGATCCCATCAAATATCAGGTGGTTGAGAACGCAAAGTTTGAGCGTGATAAAGCCAAGATGGTTCTAACATTTGACCTACCACTTTCTAAACCTAAGCCTGTGACACGAAACTCGCTTCGCGTATTGATTTTTGACCCTAGTTACTTTGTCGACATGTCGTGGCTATCCAACAGCGACGTGACATTGTCACCTGAACTAGCAAGACAATGCCATTTAGAATTAATCGAGCCTAACCCGACGCCAGAGCAAATGAGTTATGCAATGTCTTTACCTGTCGATGCAGATCCAGATAACACGCTAGGCCAACTGTTTACACAATCGGTTGAGCTTCATTGTGCGGCGGTTCCCGCTTCTTAGTCGCAGTGATTCGTTTCAGCCTTTAAGTCAGCGTCTAGCTGATTAAGCATGGCAACTAATTAACAGAAAGATTTCAGATATAGGTTCTTGTTAAATGAAGAAAAATCAATCCAAAATCAATCACTACCTCATTGGTGCTGGCGCGTTCGTGCTTATTGCTATTGGTGCGTATCAACTGTGGTCCATGTGGCCATCGTTAGTTATCTCTAGCATTCAATGGCAAAGAGAAGTCAATTCAGAACTTGCAGACCTGCTCTATGAAGCTAAATCCAACCCTTGGGGCGCAGGCAGTTACCTTATCGGGTTCAGCTTTATCTATGGCATGCTTCATTCTTTGGGGCCTGGGCACGGCAAAGTTATCGTGTCGACTTACTTAGCGACTCACCCAACCAAAGCCAAGGCGAGTTTAGTGCTTACGGTCGTCTCCGCTTTTTTACAAGCATTGGTCGCAATCTTACTAGTAAGCGTGTTGCTGTGGGGCTTTAGTGCTTCCATGCGAGTAGTGAATGACAAAGCGAATATGTTTGTTTCATTAAGCTTTGCCTTAGTCGCGGTCGTCGGCGCGCTTATATGTTGGAAGGCTTTGAAAAACATCTACACCGCTATGCGTAAGCCTAAGCTGAAAGTGAAAGCCATCACTACACTCGCAACAGACACAGCTGCGACAATTTCAGCGCGTTCGCCAATGGCACTTCGTTCATCAATATCAGCCCCTTCTCCGATAATCGACGCTACTAGCACAATGCAAGCCGCAGCTAACACTCATGCAGCTCATTCTCATGCCGACTGTGGGTGCGGCCACCAGCATGTAGCCGATGCAGACGCAATCAACAAAGCCTCAACGCTCCGAGAATATGTTGGAATTATAGTGACGATTGGCGTAAGACCGTGCACCGGAGCCATCATGGTACTGCTTTTCGCAAACATGGTTGGCCTATATTGGATGGGTGTTGTCAGTGCTTTTGCCATGGCGATTGGTACTGCTTTCACAACCTCGACGATTGCTATAATGACACTAACAGGCAAGAACTTGGTAAAACGCTATTTGGCAGCAGGTAACAAGAATAACAGTGCTTCACTAAAAGCCGCAGGTCATTATTTACAGCTATTCGGTGGTGTTTTACTTGTCTTAATTGGCTTGTTGCTAATGAGTGGACAAGACAGCGGTATGTCGCCTGTTTTCACTATGTAGCGAACGATGTAATAACAAACCTCAGTTTATTGCGACCTTTACCATTTTTACTAAAAAACACTAGCCCTTATCTCTCAAATCTGAATTAACAGCCACATAATTTCTACTAACCTAACTTTGCACAGCCAGTTAGGTTAGTAGTCAGCCATTCAGAACAGCGCGCTCTATGTAGTTCTGTAACAAACCTACATCCAACTTTGATTTTCCTATTCTTAGCTACTCTTTCATAAACTAACTTAGATTGTTCTAACAATATTAGAGCACTATCCCCCTCCTTTTGAAAATAAGGACATAACTTCCGCAATCCAGAAACTGCGATCGCACTCTTCCTATTTTGAAAAAAAATAGAGCAGCAGTTTTATCAATTGAGTAACAAGCCGAAATTATACCCAATAAATTTCACATCAAACTCCAAGCCTTTACCTTACAACTACAGATAGAGCTTTCTTCAACCAAATTCTTGGATAACCTATACTCAAAGGTAAACAAATGAAACTATACATTCCGAGCGCCACGCTCAGTGTTTTGTTACTTTCTCCGAGTTTCGCGAGTGCCGAAGATATACCTGATTCACACGAATTGCGTAATTTTTCGATGCGCTCACAAAGCTCTGGGATAGCCCCACCGCAAGAAGTACTCGGCGTTTATGTTGTCAATTCTGGTCCTGGTCTGGATACCGGTTGTACCTATGCTTCTGGCGGACCTCTACTTATCTCTTTACCTGTTCCTATGGTCGTCAGCCCCAACGTTTTACAAAGTGACGGGAGAATTGCTCCGAGTAAACTGGGCGATATGCAGCAAAAAGGCGTTATCGGTTCTAACGCAAGGATCAGCATGCCGGTCTTCGACATAGACTCCAATGCCAACGTCAGTAATATTGCTCCAGAAATAGATGTCGTATCTTTTAACGGAAAGTCTTTAGGTACGCTGCAAGGCGCTGATAACCGCTGGACGGATACTAACCTTCAAGTCGATATCAGTGATATCAAGTTCGGCCAAAACAATGAGATTCGCGTCGATATTGATACTGGCAATACGGGAGACAACTGGTGTATGTCTGTCGATTGGGTCTCAATCGAGTTTGATGTTGCCATTCCTGTGATTCTTGCTCATGGCATTGCTGCACAATCAGACACTTGGGATGATGATACGGCTCCAGGCGTGCTTTCTACACTTGATGACTATGGCATTCGTTATACTCGTTTCTCTGCTGACAAAAATGGAACCACAGCGACTAACGCTAATATCTTGAACAACAAAATTCAGGGTTTTCTCGATGAGTTGAAATCCGACAAAGTTCACGTCATTGCACACAGTAAAGGCGGGCTAGATACCCAAAACCTCAAAGCACTTAGCCCTTCCTTTGAGATAACCTCCCTTTCTACTTTCTCCACACCTCACCTTGGTAGCGTCGCAGCAGATTTGTCGGTGATAAAAATGGACCACTACGCCGATATCTACAGTAACGTCAGTACCGATCCAAATAATTACGCTGGCAAGTACATGCAACTCCCAAATATTCCGTTTGCGGGTCCTAAAATGCCTGGTATCCGTGATCTAACAACGGATACAGCATCAAACGCGATCCAAATGCGTACTCGCGGCAATATTGCAAATACATTTTCTATTGGGGCAAATGCCGATCTCAACCAAGACGGTGTTATTGAGAAAGATCCTGATATCGTTGGCCTATTCCCATGGGGATCGCGTTGGGCAGGCGTTACCGCTTGGCAGGCGCTAAGAAGCTTTAGTTCTGCGGCCTACCTCGATACTCAAACTCAACCGGTCACAATGCCAAGTGTGCATGGACCACAAGCTCATCCAATCACCATAGTCAGTTACCAAGCCATTCAAACAGTACCGCAAGAAAATGATGTTGTTGTGACCTTGGCAAGCGCTAACCCAAGTTATACCAATGCATTGGGTAACGTATTGGCTAACCACTCAACAATGAAAACGGGACAAAACGTTGAACGTTTTCTACAACAAATTATTTCAATGCGCTAAGGAGTGGCCACAATGAAATTCATCAAGCAATTAGTGATGGTGTTCAGTCTTTTCTGTACCTTCATCACACCGGCTATCGCCAGTAATGCAATACCCGTTGGGATGAGTACAAGCACGACACTATCTCAACCAGTGACTAGTAACGATAACGAAGTCACAATGCTATTTACCATCGACAAAGCGGAAGCCCTAAAAGCAGAAATCATCGTGCCGTTGGATGATGCAACCGTATATTTAGTCAAGCCTAACGGGCAAGTCGCAACATCATCCAATGATGTGCAAGCGAACATACTTTCAGGTGACACACAAAGTCCGCCGCTACCGGGCAGCTATTTATTTTTGCCTGAAGTAACTAACCCTGAACCTGGCGAATGGAAGATCGTCGTTGATTTTCCAAACCCAAGTTACAACACAGTAATTATTGCTCAGGTTGCGATCCAATCCCCTATTGCGTTTGGCATGGCGATAGCTGTAAACCAATTTGTGGTCGGTGAACCAGTTCCCGTTTCTGCATTACTGACAAACAAAGGGAATCCAATCACAGGTGCCCAAACCAGCGCAGTGATCATTGATGAAGCTGGAATAAAAACACGCCTGACGCTTAAAGATGAGGGTGTCAATTTCGATGCTATTGCTAAAGATGGTGTCTACAGCAATATTTTCGTTCCACCCGCTGAAGGGGATTATCTAATTGAAGGCATAACGTCTTTTGAAGAATATGGAACAACTATCACTCGCCAGACAAGTAAAAAAATCCACGTACTACCCTCTGACATTGAATTTGTCAGCCTCTCACTCGCTCCACTGTTTTCCTCTGAAGGCTGTGTTATTGCCTTAGAGCAGCGCTTGGAACTTGATGTTAAATCCGCGGGGGATTTTGCCATTCATGGTTACCTCACCGATGGAATTGACGAGCTGAACACAAGCAAACGTCTGCAACTCAAACCTGCGAAGCAAATCGTCACTCTACAGTACTCAACTGAAGATATTTTTGGCGCGTTTGATTCAGCGTCTACTTTGACCTCCAACCCGACGATCATCTACGCAATCACTCAAGATGACATACGAATTTCAGCCCCTCGAATTCAGTTTGAAGAATTTATTGATTTAGCATCTTTTGAGCGTTGCCGCGAACCGATTGAAGTCACGGGGAGTTTAGTCACCACACCGACTATGTCGCAAGATGGAACCTACATTGATTCGCTGAGTTTTGAGTTTCCTATCCATGTTACGCGCAGTGGAACTTACACAGGTTCGGTAAATATCGTTGGTGCAGCCGGAGAGTATTTAGAGCTAGTGAGTTTCCAAGAACCGCTTGAGGCTGGCGAAAACGCCATCAAGTTTACCGTTCCTGGTGACACGTTTAAGCAAGCCGATGGTCCTTATGAACTGAACGCACTGCTAATCTACAGTGGCGTTGACTCCTATCGACAAGGAGTTCTCGGTCAAACTCCACCATACCAAGCCTCTGATTTCAGTCCGCCAGTGAATGTGACCCTCCCCTCTAACCTATTCGGTTTGGAAAGAGAAAACTGGCAAGCAACCCCGGCAACACAAGTCACGCAACATCGTGTCGGTGGTTACTTGAGAGCGGGGGCTTCAATCCCATACGACTACGAAACACTAGCGAGTTTTGACTTAAGTGAGGTTCGAGGGAAAATCAAACAGGCTACGCTTATTGTTGACTTCGGAGATTCAACCCTTCAATTTCCATTCAACAATGTGACTGCGCATATCGTTAATCAAACTTGGTCTCCAAACACACTGGATTACGACACGTTCTGTGAGTCTTTTACAATATGTGCAGCATGGAGTAATCCACTCACTACATTCAACAACGTAGAAGCCGGTCAAACGCTTAGGTTTACCAACTCAAAACTATTAGAAGCATTAAATGAGAAGAGAGTGTCTGGGTTGAACAAACTAGATATTGCTCTTACCTCTTCTCCCTATGAAAGAAGTTTCTTCATTAACGTTAAGCAGGTGTCATTATTCATCGAGTACTGATCCTAAAACTGAAATAGAATAAGGCCATGCCCAAGGTATCGCTTTGGGTATGGCCTCTCAGAGTGAACGGTGATGAACCTTGCAAGCTTCATATATTTATTCTGTTAGAGCAGACTATGCCAGCCCCTCAACAGTAGTGATAAAGCACGCTAATCACTATAGACTCCATCAACCAACAAAATGAGATCGAAGTTTTATCCAAAAAGGCCAGTAGTCCCAACAACCGGGTGACTCCACAGGTCTATCCATCCCATCACCAATTTTTTAGGTGACTTTAAAGATGCCCCTACACTAGTCTGATAGCTAAAGTTAGAATAGACCCGTTAAGTATCATCGATTTACAAAACAGAGCCAAAATATCTAAATAAAAACAGTGAGAAGCGATACAATAATCAAGTTGCAAAATTGCAGCGTGGGACACCTGCCCACTGACAGCCCATTCACAGAGAACCATAAAGTAGCCTCACATGTCTAAAGAACCCGGTTTCACTACAGAATACAAACTCGACAAGACGTTTTTCGCGGAGTGTTATGATCAAACTAGCCTTCCGACTCAATTTCCAAAAGCCTACTTAAAAGGAATACTGTTTCTTATTTTTGGTGTGGTTCTACTGGAATTTGAACTATTACCTAACGGCTATGTTGGCTGGTTCTTTATTGTTTTGAGTGTGATTGAAGCATTCAGTGTGTACTGCAAAAGAACCTGGTGGTTATGGCGACAAAAAATCAGCTCAGGCGCAGGCAGCAAAATTGTCGTTCAAGGTGACGCTAACGGAGTAAGTTACAAAAACCACAAAGCGACCAACACCATCGCGTGGAGTGACATCGACCAACTTGAGCAGACCGATCTTGGTTTTATCCTGCATATCGGTAAACAGCGCCAATATGTGAGTAAATCTTGTTTAAACGATGAAGCTATTGCCTTCATGATTGAACACCACGCCGCATCAAAAGCGAAATAACACCAATAAATGCCTGCTGATTTAGCAGGCATTTTTCTATCACTTTTAATTCTACGTATCGAATTACCGGGCAATAACAATGAATACCGTGTACCAAATCAGTGATTGCCACCTTTCCGATGAATCCAGCTATGAGAACCTGCGCAGAGCACTGGAATACGTCAACAAAGACACGGCATGCAAGACCATCTTTCTGACTGGTGATATTTGTTGTAACCCTAAGTCTGGCGACTACGTTCGATTAGAGGCATTCATTAGGCAACACATTAGCGACCAATCCATTTACGTGATTGCGGGTAATCATGATGACTCTCGCTTAATGCGCACAGAGCTAAAAGGCTCGACGATTTATGTCACCGACAAAGCCACCATCGGTGAACGAGAGTTTGTGTTCCTAGACTCAAGCTTCAAGCCGCTAGACAGCCGCCACCCACTTGGTTCAGGGCGTATTGATAACCGCGGCATGGCTCAGCTAAAACAACAATTGAGAAAGGCCAATGATCCTATCGTGGTTGTTCACCACCCTGTCATTCCAGTCGGTGCAGATTGGATGAAAGCGATCCGCCTAGAGAACGATACTGATGTGATGAAAGTGCTTCGAAAATATCGCGTTCGTGACGTGTTCTGCGGTCATGGCCATGATGAAATAACAGCGACACAGCAAGGCATAACTCAATATATGGCCCCGTCGACAGCCTATGGCTTTGACCACTCGATCAATGAATACAATCGCAGCGAGAAGATAGGATTAAGTCGAATCTCGTTCTGTACTGATTCCATCAACTACCACGCTGTCTATTTTTGAACCCTATCTTACTGTCTTAAACCTCATAGATTAGCTTTCAAATAAACCAAACTATATAGAGCTATGCCAATAGAAGAGGCTTGCGGCGATTCAATTTATCAATCTGTGATTGAAGCCCACAACCCAACTTCCACAACGGGTCAACGTTCAGTAGAAGAAATTACCTGGTTAGCACTGATGACTGTAAAACAAATGCACGATTTAGTTCGGCGCAATCTCGAAAACGAAGAGCTCGAAAACTAAAAGTTTGAAAAAGAATTATCTAGAAAACAGAAAGCTTGAAAGCTGAATACGTAGGATTATCGCCCCACTCTCACAAGTGACCAGAGCCTTGCAAACGTTATTACCCTAAGGTTTGCTAGCAAGGTCTTTGTGATTGATAATAAAAGCAATATAGGCGCAAGTTAGCGCTTTTTTATGGTTCATCGCGGCTTTCCGGGGAAAGCCGCTTTTATCTTCAAGAAGAAGTAGTCGGTATCTCGATACCCATACCCCATTCGCTTGATTAGCTTTATCTTGTTGTTTATCCCTTCTAGGGTGCAGGTG
>NZ_JBFRVF010000082.1:0-27903 GCF_041475025.1 Vibrio sp. 10N.222.49.C12
GTTTTCGACAGCTCTGTATCTCGCGGTCAACCTGCTGAATTCCCAGTAACTGGCGTAATTCAAGGTTGGGTACAAGCTCTACAAATGATGCCTGTTGGCTCTAAGTGGAAGCTATACATCCCTCAAGATCTAGCATACGGTGAGCGTGGCGCAGGTGCTGCAATCCCACCATTTGCTGCTCTAGTATTTGAAGTAGAACTTCTAGCTATTCTTTAATTTTTATAAAAACCTTTAGTAAAACAAAATACTATTGGCAAATAAAATTGAAATAATCCAACGGCGATGTGACTACATCGCCGTTTTTCGTTTATAGTGAAAGAGTAAATTACTTTATTACTTAAGGACGAATAATGAAGAAAGTACTCATCACAGTTTTAAGCAGCCTTGCTGTTGTCTCTTGCGCTAGCACTAGCGACTCTGAACAAACCAGTTCATCATCAGATACCAACTATTCCCAACTATCCCAAACTGCACTGATGGCTGCAGTGAATATGTGGTCTCAGCAGAACGAAACAACACCGCTTGTGGATACGGTAGCTGACCAAGCTTCTGTTACCAGCGACCAAGCAGTTGGCGGTATTGGTTCAATGTTAGCCCTTGCACAAAACTCTCTTGGCACAGCCGACAACAAAGAACTCGCGACACTTATTCCGGGTATGTCGAGCCTTGAGTCTACTGGTCTATCATCGCTACTAAGCTCACAAGGTGCCGTTGAAAGTGCGTTTTCTGGATTAGGTATGGATCCATCAATGGTTACAACATTTGCACCCATCATTCTTCAAGCACTGCAGTCACAAGGTGCAACGAGCGGCCTGATGGATTCACTTTCAGCTATATGGCAATAATCGTTAGTTATTAATAGCTAGCTTAAAATCTAATAAGGGCACTTCGGTGCTCTTTTTTGTGCGTGGAAGAAAAGATATTTGAGATACGAGATACGAGATACGATCAGGATGTCTCTTAGTGAAATGAAGTTCAACATACTTCAACGCTAAATTGTATTGAGCTTCCCTAGAATACAGACGTAAAAAAACCGCTAGTTGCCTAGCGGTTTTTTTGGTTTAGCGAAACTTATTAAGCCAAAGCCTAAGGCATCTCGTCAAACTCTTCACCTTCTTTGTCCACTTGTGGTGGCATTAGGTGTTCACGCGTAATACCCAACTTCATAGCTAGTGCAGATGCAACGTAGATAGAAGAGTAAGTACCAACCGTAATACCCAATAGAAGTGCAGTCGCGAAGCCGTGGATCATAGCGCCGCCCTGAACGAACAGTGCGATAACTACGAATAACGTGGTACCAGAAGTGATCAATGTACGGCTCAATGTTTGTGTGATTGAGCTATTCAGTACTTCAGGTGCTTCACCCTTACGCATCTTACGGAAGTTCTCACGAATACGGTCGAATACAACAATGGTATCGTTGAGGGAGTAACCGACGACCGTTAGCAAGGCTGCTACGATGGTAAGGTCGACCTCAATTTGCATTAGAGAGAACACACCCAGAGTGATGATAACGTCGTGCGCCAGTGCTAATACTGCACCCGCAGCCAAACGCCATTCAAATCGCACTGATACGTAGATCAAGATACAGATAAGAGAAACTAGAATAGCAAGGCCACCCGCTTCTGCTAATTCGTCACCCACGTTAGGACCAACGAACTCGATACGACGCATTTCAACTTGCTCACCAGTACCATTCTCAATAGCAGAAAGGATTTGGTTACCAAGCGTTTCGCCCGCTACGCCATCACGTGGACGTAAACGAACCATCACATCACGAGCTGAACCGAAGTTCTGTACCGTTGCATCACCAAAGCCTTCGGCTTCTAGTGCACTACGAATATCAGGAAGGTGTGCCGGTTGTTCAAAACCAACTTCAATCAGAGTACCGCCAGTAAAATCTAGACCCCAGTTCAACGATTTCGTTGTTAGGGTGAAGATAGCAGTACCAATCATCAAGATAGAAAAAACAAAGGCAACCTTTGACCAACGCATAAAGTCGATCATTTTGTCTGCTTTTAGAATCTGAAACATATTAATTCCTAGCCTTAGATCGACAGTTTTTTAACGCGTTTGCCGCCATACATCAGGTTCACGATACAACGTGTTCCGACAATAGCTGTAAACATTGAAGTCAAGATACCGATAGACAGCGTTACCGCGAAGCCTTTGATAGCACCCGTACCCACAGCAAATAGAATGATTGCTGTTAGTAGTGTGGTGATGTTGGCATCGGCGATTGTGCTGAATGCGTTCGCGTAACCTTGGTGAATAGCTTGTTGTGGACTGCGTCCATCTCGAAGCTCTTCACGTATACGCTCAAAGATCAGAACGTTCGCATCAACCGCCATACCGACCGTTAATACGATACCGGCAATACCCGGTAGGGTCATGGTAGCCCCCGGAATCATCGACATAACACCGATAATCAACACCAAGTTAGCCATTAGCGCAACGTTCGCAATCAGACCAAAGCTACGGTAGTAAAGCAGCGTAAACAGCATTACAGCAGCCATACCCCAAACCATCGCCATGATACCCATATCGATGTTTTGCTGACCCATAGATGGACCAATGGTACGTTCTTCTACAATCGAGATAGGCGCAATCAACGCACCAGCACGCAGTAGAAGTGCCAAGTTATGAGCTTCAGCCGTTGAGTCAATACCAGTAATACGGAAGTTACGGCCTAGCGCAGATTGAATCGTCGCTTGGTTAATCACTTCTTCGTGCTTACTTAAGATAACTCGACCTTCCGGTGTTTTACGACCGCTGTCTTTGTACTCTGCAAATACCGTTGCCATTAGCTTACCGATATTCTGACGAGAGAATGCAGACATCTTGCTACCACCTTCGCTGTCTAGCGAGATGTTAACTTGAGGACGACCATATTCATCAACACTTGAGCTTGCATCAGTAATACTTGAGCCGCCTAGAATAACGCGCTTCTTAAGTACCACAGGACGACCATCACGATCTTGCTTGATTTCGCTACCCGCAGGGGCACGACCAGAAGCGGCAGCGGCTAAGTCAGCACTGCTATCCACTTCACGGAACTCAAGCGTCGCGGTAGCACCAAGAATTTCTTTAGCGCGAGCCGTGTCTTGAACACCAGGCAATTCCACTACGATACGGCTAGAGCCTTGACGTTGAACCAAAGGTTCAGCAACACCAAGTTCGTTAACACGGTTACGTAGAATGGTAATGTTTTGCTCTACCGCATAGTTGCGGATTTCTTGAAGACGAGCCTCTGTGAAGCTAGCAACCAAAGAAAAACGACCATTAGATTCAGAATCTACAAACGTCATGTCTTGGTGCTTAGATTGCAGTAGCGATTTCGCTTCAGCAAGCTGCTCGGCGTTACGTAGAATCACTTCAACCGCATCTTTACCAGATGGGCGAATTGCACGGTAACGGATTTTTTCTTCACGAAGTTCGCTACGGAACGCTTCTTCTTGTTGGCCAACCAGCTTTTGCATCGCAGCGTCCATATCCACTTCCATCAAGAAGTGAACACCACCACGTAGGTCAAGACCAAGCTTCATTGGTGCAGCACCAATAGATTCAAGCCAATCAGGAGTTGAAGCAGCTAAGTTTAAAGCAACGATTACGTCTTCATCTAATGCTTCAGTGATGACATCACGAGCACTAATTTGAGAGTCTGTATCGTTAAAACGAACAAGAATGGAACCGTTTTCTAGAGCAACGGATTTAGTAGAAAGGTTTTCAGCTTCAAGAGCATTGGTGACAGCATCCAGCGTAGACATATCTACAGAGGCGCCGCGCGCCCCTGTAACTTGAACTGCCGGATCTTCACCGTATATATTCGGAAGTGCGTACAACGCAGCGATGGCGATAGTAAACACCACCATCAGGTACTTCCATAACGGGTAACGGTTTAGCACAGCGAGGATCCTCTAGCTGTTTATAGAGATTTCAGAGTACCTTTTGGTAGCACTGCTGTAACGAAGTCTTTCTTGATAACTACTTCGTTGTTTGCATTCAGTTCGATAGCAACGTAGTCGCTGTCTTCTGCAATCTTAGTGATCTTGCCAATTAGGCCGCCGCTTGTAAGAACTTCATCACCTTTGCCCATAGAAGACATAAGGTTTTTGTGCTCTTTAACACGCTTAGCTTGTGGACGGTAGATCATGAAGTAGAAGATCACAGCGAACATACCTAGCATGATAAGCATTTCGAAACCGCCGCCTGCTGGTGCACCTTCTGCTGCTGCGTGAGCTTGAGAAATAAACATTTAAAACATCCTCTATTTATATTTTCGTAATTGTTTGTCTAATTGGGTCGCATCCCTTTATTTTCAAGCCCCATCACTCGGAAGAGAGATAGGGCTCGCAAAAAAGAAATACTAAGATTCTTTACCTAGTGGTGGCACTTCACGCCCCATTCTTGCGTAGAACTCTGCAACGAACTCTTCAAAGCGGTCTTCATCGATAGACTGACGAATGTCTGACATTACTCGTTGGTAGAAACGCAGGTTATGAATCGTGTTCAGTCGAGCACCTAGGATTTCGTTACAACGATCCAAATGGTGTAAGTACGACTTGCTGTAGTTCTTACAAGTGTAACAGTCACACTCTGAATCTAGTGGTGTTGTATCGGTTTTATGCTTCGCATTACGGATCTTGATCACACCTTCAGTCACAAACAGGTGGCCGTTACGTGCATTTCGCGTTGGCATTACACAGTCAAACATGTCGATACCACGGCGAACACCTTCAACCAAGTCTTCCGGTTTGCCTACGCCCATTAGGTAACGTGGCTTATCTTCTGGCAGTTGAGGACATGTGTGCTCAAGAATGCGGTGCATATCTTCTTTTGGTTCGCCTACTGCTAGGCCACCTACTGCGTAACCGTCAAAACCAATTTCTGTTAGGCCTTTAACGGATACATCACGAAGGTCTTCGTACACGCCACCTTGAACGATACCGAACAGTGAGTTCGGGTTTTCAAGTTTGTCGAAGTGGTTACGTGAACGCTCAGCCCAACGAAGAGACATCTCCATTGAGTCTTTTGCTTCTTTGTGTGTCGCAGGGTAAGGCGTACACTCATCGAAGATCATTACGATGTCTGAACCTAAATCTTTTTGGATTTCCATAGACTTCTCAGCGTCCATGAAGATCTTGTCACCGTTTACAGGGTTACGGAAATGAACACCCTCTTCAGTGATTTTACGCATTGCACCTAGGCTGAATACTTGAAAGCCGCCTGAATCAGTCAGGATAGGACCGTGCCAGTTCATGAAATCGTGCAGGTCACCGTGCATTTTCATGATTTCTTGACCAGGACGTAGCCATAGGTGGAATGTGTTACCTAATAGGATTTCAGCACCTGTGTCTTTTACTTCTTCAGGTGTCATACCTTTAACAGTACCGTAAGTACCTACAGGCATGAATGCTGGGGTTTCAACGGTACCGCGTTCAAACTGAAGTTGACCACGACGTGCGCCGCTATTAGTTTTTTTAAGTTCGTATTTTAATTTCACGAAGCCTCCAATATGCCAGAGAAACAATCTGACTGTTAATTCAGAACCTTAGGCCAAACAAAAGTTCAGTCTAGTGGGTTCTATGAGGAGCGGTCGCGTATTCCTTGCGAGAGATTAGACAGACACCCTGCCCGACTCCTAGCTTACTGCTAGCACCCGTAAATTCTAATGTATATCGTTTATAACTAGCTTAAATTAGCTTGTTTTCTTATTGATGAACATGGCATCACCGTAGCTGAAGAAACGATATTCGCTCTTCACTGCGTGATCGTATGCGCCCATCACGTTGTCGTAACCTGCAAATGCACTCACCAACATAATCAGTGTTGATTCTGGCAAGTGGAAGTTGGTAATCAAGCAATCCACCAACTGGTATTCATAGCCAGGGAAGATGAAGATTTCTGTATCACCAAAGAAAGGAACGAGCTCAGTGCCTTTCTTCAATGCATCTTGAGCTGCACTTTCTAGTGAGCGTACTGATGTTGTACCAACAGCAATAATACGGCCGCCACGGGCTTTTGCTGCAGCTACGGCGTCAACCACTTCTTGCGGCACTTCAACGTACTCAGCATGCATGTGGTGATCGTTAATATTATCAACTTTTACTGGCTGGAACGTACCAGCACCAACATGAAGCGTCACGTAAGCAAACTCAACACCTTTTTCTTTCATGTCAGCCATTAGCTTGTCATCAAAGTGAAGGCCTGCTGTTGGCGCTGCAACCGCACCCGGCTTTTCATTATAGACAGTCTGGTAGCGCTCTTTATCTGCATCTTCATCAGGACGATCGATGTAAGGAGGCAGTGGCATGTGACCAACACTGTTAAGAATCTCTAAAACGCTTTGATCAGATGTGAAATGGATTTCGAATAACGCATCGTGACGCGCCACCATTTCAGCTTCATATTCATCGTTCTCACCAAGGAACAACTTGGTACCCGGCTTCGGTGATTTAGAACAACGAACATGCGCAAGAATGCTTTTCTCATCAAGCATACGTTCAACCAGCACTTCAAGCTTACCGCCTGATGCCTTGCGACCAAATACACGAGCTGGAATCACTCGAGTGTTATTGAAAACAACAAGATCGCCTGGCTCAACCAAGTCTAAAACGTCTTTAAACGAACCATCAGCTAGGTTACCGCTGTTGCCATCTAATTTAAGCAGGCGGCTTGCTGTACGCTCCTCTTGAGGATAGCGAGCAATGAGTTCATCTGGTAGGTCAAAGTGAAAATCTGAAACTTGCATGTGTCTAGTCTTGTCTTAGTTGATGAGATTTGTGCCGTTGACGAATCATAAATCGTAGTTGCTGGATAATCGTTACGGTAAGTCAATCGTTACCAGAAACACATCGCAAACACGACTAAAAATTTCGCAGTGGGCTAGTATAGGCACACGAGCCGCAATAGCAAGGTTTACAGCACTGGATTATTGTAAAGAGGCGTAAAATAATGCGACTGATTCACCTCCTCAAGCTAAAGAATTAGTTGCATAAAACTCACCCAAGAATGCGTCAGATCTCAGTTATTTTTTGGATAAAAAACTATAGTAATAGCAACAAATAAAAAAGAAGGAGGTTCGTATGATCAAGGTTGAAGATATGATGACTCGCAACCCTCATACCCTATTGCGCTCACACTCACTGGCCGATGCTAAGCACATGATGGAAGCACTTGATATCCGCCATATTCCGGTCGTCGATTCCGACAGGCAACTACTAGGTGTCGTCACACAACGAGACGTTCTCGCCGCTCAAGAATCCAGCCTACAAAACATCCCACAAGCTCAATCTTTTACTCTTGCTACTCCCCTCAACGACATCATGCACAAAAGTGTTATGTCGGTAGAGCCGCGTGCAGGATTAAAAGAATCGGCTATCTACATGCAGAAACATAAAGTGGGCTGTTTACCTGTCGTAGAAAACCACGAACTAGTAGGCATTATTACAGACAGCGATTTTGTCACGATAGCGATCAATTTACTGGAGCTGCAAGAAGAAGTAGAGCCAGAAGAAGCAGAAGTAGAGTAACGCTCGGAATTGATATAAAGAAGAGCGGCCAATTCAGCCGCTCAGAGGGATTGTTGTCGCAGCGGATTATTATAGAAGCTCAGATACCACATCCGCTAATTGATGGAATGTCTCACGACGCGAAGAGCTTGGTCGCCAGACAAGGCCAATATCTCGGTAGGCCTGCTGACCAGGAGGATCGATCACAACGAGATTCTGGTTTTCCAATAAACCGTGGTCGATCGCCATTTGCGGAATAAAGGTGGTTCCTAAACCATTGGCCACCATTTGCACCAATGTGTGAAGGCTCGTCGCAGTGAACGGGTTGATCTTCTCTTTATCCGTTAACTTACAAGCCGACACAGCATGCTCGGTTAAGCAATGCTCGTTCTCCAACAAAAATACAGATTCGTCTGGCAGGTCATCGTATTTAATCGGAACGCGAATACCATCAGCTTGATTGCGACTGATCACCATCCGGAAAGGGTCTTGCCCAACAACTTGGCTTTCCATATTGTCGATATCGACAGGCAAAGCCAGAATCAGCACATCTAAGTCTCCATGACGCAGCGCAGCCAATAGGTTGGTCGTTGTGTCTTCACGTAACAGCAAATTTAATTGTGGAAAGCGCTGGTTGGCTTCCTGTACCAAATCGCACAAAAGGAACGGCGCTATAGTAGGAATACACCCGACTCGCAGCTGCCCTTGCATCGCATCCCCGTTACATAGATTTCCAAGCTCTACGAGATCTTGTCCTTTCGCTAGTAGCTCTCGACCGTGCTTGACCACCAGCTCACCTGCTTGCGTGAAAACTAGCGGGCTCTTTTTATCTTTCTTCTCATAAAGCGGGCAACCAATCAGCTCTTCTAGGTTTTGAATGCCTTTACTTAGCGTAGATTGACTGACGAAACAGCGATCTGCGGCATCACTGAAATGACGAGTTTCGTGAAGAGTAACAAGATAGTGAAGTTGCTTAAGACTTGGCCATTTATTCATGAAATTACTTTGTAATATGAGTAGGATAAGTTAGGTAAAGGTCATTCGACCTAAGGACAGGACAAAGAATAAGCTTATCGCTTTTTTCGATTAACTTAATCTATTTAATTCGCTTTTTTCTATAGTACCGATTGTACTATAGTTTGTCCCGTAGAAACGGAGCCCAAACAAAGATGTGTTGGGCCAACTAATTTTTTAGGAGATTCCAAAATGGTACTAGTAGGTCGTCAAGCCCCTGACTTTACTGCAGCAGCTGTTCTAGGTAACGGTGAGATCGTTGATAACTTCAACTTCGCAGAATTCACTAAAGGTAAGAAAGCTGTAGTTTTCTTCTACCCACTAGACTTCACTTTCGTTTGTCCTTCAGAGCTAATCGCTTTCGACAACCGTCTTGAAGATTTCCAAGCTAAAGGCGTTGAAGTAATCGGTGTTTCTATCGATTCTCAATTCTCTCACAACGCATGGCGTAACACTGCTATCGCTGATGGCGGTATTGGTCAAGTTAAATACCCTCTAATTGCTGACGTTAAGCACGAGATCTGCAAAGCATACGATGTTGAGCACCCAGAAGCAGGCGTTGCTTTCCGTGGTTCTTTCCTAATCGACGCTGACGGTCTTGTACGTCACCAAGTAGTTAACGATCTTCCACTAGGTCGTAACATCGACGAAATGCTACGCATGGTAGACGCACTAAACTTCCACGAGAAGAACGGTGAAGTTTGTCCTGCACAATGGGAAGAAGGCAAATCAGGTATGGACGCATCTCCAAAAGGTGTTGCAGCATTCCTATCTGAGCACGCTGACGACCTAAGCAAGTAATTACCTCTTAAGCCCGAACTCAACGCGGGTTAATGGTTGGAAGATTCTCTTTAAAGAGACATAAAGCATAAGCTAATAGCGCAAAGCGCACCGCCAATCAGTTAAGAAGTAAAGTCCTATTAAAAGCCCGAAGTTAACGCTTCGGGCTTTTTGTTTTCCCTCTCCTCGCTCCCCTAGACTGACTCTTGTAATAGATAATTGAGGTAGCGATAAACCTAAACTTTACCTCTATTTTCCCTTATCCCCATCTATTCAGAATCACACCTAGATTGCTATTATTTCATCAGTATCTTTTTGAACGGATAAACACGATGAACACCGAAATTGAAGTCTGTATCGATAACTTAGAATCTCTTCATACCGCACTATCTGGTGGCGCGAATCGAATTGAGCTTTGCTCTTCATTAGCACTTGGCGGATTAACTCCAAGCTTCGGAATGATGAAACAAGCGGCAATAGCTTCGTCGGTTCCGGTCTACGCTATGATACGCCCAAGACAAGGCGACTTCATTTTCGATAACGACGATATGCTCTGTATGCTTGAAGATATTGAAGCTTGCGCAAATGCAGGATTGGATGGGGTCGTACTTGGTGTATTAGCGCCGAACGGAAGTATTGATATGCCAAAAATGCAGCAACTGGCTGACAAAGCGCACTCATTGAAGCTTGGAATGACGTTCCATAGAGCCATTGATCAAAGCTCTGATTATCAAACAGCATTAGAACAGGTCATCACACTTGGATGTGAAAGAATCCTGACATCAGGGCTCGCTGTTAATGCTGAGCAAGGCATCAATGTGCTCGCAGATATGGTCAAACAAGCCGATGGCAGAATCGATATCATGGCTGGCGCTGGCGTCAATGCAACGAATGCTAAGATGATTCAAAGTACCACCCAAGTACCTGCACTTCACCTTTCAGGTAAATCGACAAGACCGAGTCTAATGGAAAACAACTCAAGTGCTCAAATGGGCAGTGATAATATTGATGATTATCAGATCCCAGTGACAGATGCGAGTAAGATATCTGATGTGAGAGCCGCCCTCACCGCTTAGGGCAATAGTCGCCAGCATAAATCCAGAGAACCTCGCTGACTAATCTAACTGACTGACGTATATTAGATTTAATAGCGCAGAAAATTTTCATGGATAGATATGGCTAAAGACTTATTCAGCTCTCTTGATTTAAACCTGTTACGAAGCAAAACATGTTTGGAAGAAACCAAATCCACGGCTTTCAGGCTGAAATTGGCGTGGCAAGTTATGACGGTACGAAAACGCGCTCAGGCGAAGTAGAAGAGAAAACAACACATGGTATAAGCCTAGGCGGGGCCTACGTTTACCAAGCGACACCAATGCTTGGATTACGTGCTGGTGTTGATATGAATATTTTTGATCACAACAAAACCTTTGTGCCTTACGACACAACGGTCAATTTCAATCTTGGTGCAATAATTAGCTTCTAAAGATAAGCTCTATTTTAGTGCGTCATCAAGGCTTTGATCGCCTAGGTGACGTACATCTTTACCCTTCACAAAGTAAATAATGTATTCGCAGATATTTTGGCAGCGGTCTCCCACTCGCTCAATCGCACGCGCTGACCACATCACCTGCAAAATATTAGGAATGTTCTTAGGGTCTTCCATCATATAGGTCATTAACTGACGAATAACGGCCTCGTACTCCGCATCCAACTTATCATCAAGCTTGTGAACTTCAGCTGCCGCATCAACATCCATACGAGCAAAAGCATCTAATACTTGGTGAAGCATGGTGATAGCCTGACGGCAAAGAGGCTCTAAAGATACGTGGAATTTCTGCTCTTTGGTTGAAGGGATCTCAATAGTACCTTGCGCAATTTTAGAGGCAACATCGCCAATACGTTCTAAGTCGGTAATGGTTTTGATGATCGCCATAATCAAACGCAGATCTTTTGCGGTCGGCTGACGCTTCGCAATAATACGAGTACATGCTTCATCGATTGAAACTTCCATCGCATTCACTTTGTGGTCATCACGAATCACTTTCTTGGCCAGTTCCGCGTCATCTTTATGCAGAGCTTGCATCGCAAAGGACAACTGCTGCTCTACCAATCCACCCATAGTTAATACGTGTGTACGGATCGATTCTAACTCAACATTGAATTGCCCTGAAATGTGGCGACCGAAATGCATACTTGCTCCTTGAAAGAAATGAAGAAAGCCATTTTTGTAGAGTGACTTAGCTCTAGATGACACCTTTGGAGAGGTTAGCCATATCTACCAGTAATGTAGTCTTCCGTCTGGTTTTTCAATGGAGACGTAAAAATTGAGTCCGTATCTGAGTACTCGATCAATTTTCCCATATGAATAAAGGCAGTATGGTCACTTACACGCGCGGCTTGTTGCATGTTGTGGGTAACAATCACCACTGTGTATTGCGTTTTGAGATCGTTGATCAACTCTTCAATCGTCAAAGTAGAAATCGGATCGAGTGCCGATGTCGGCTCATCTAACAACAGCACTTCAGGCTCAATCGCAACCGCACGAGCGATAACCAAACGCTGCTGTTGACCGCCAGATAAACCAAAAGCATTCTCATGCAACCGATCTTTCACTTCATCCCATAACGCAGCAGCGCGCAGAGAGCGTTCAACCGCATCATCAAGGTCTCGGCTGTTGCTAACGCCTTGTAGCCTCAAGCCATAAACCACATTCTCATAGATAGATTTAGGAAAAGGGTTCGGTCGCTGGAATACCATACCCACACGGCGTCGTAAGGTCGCAACATCCACCTTAGGGTGATAGACGTTCTTGCCATGAAGCTTCACTTTCCCGGAAACCTTACAGCCTTCAACAAGATCGTTCATGCGATTAATGCAGCGCAGCAGAGTCGACTTACCACACCCTGATGGGCCGATAAACGCGGTCACCTGCCCCTTAGGGATCTGCATTGAAATATCATCGAGTGCTTGGCTCTCTTTATAATAAAGATTCAGCCCTTCAATCGAGATAGCGATTTGCTCATCCTTCAGGTTGTGTACATCAAGTGGTGCTTGGTAACCCAAGGTTTCATTAATCGAGAACATCTAATCTTGTCCTAAGGTTCGGTATTTTTCACGCAAGTTATTACGGATATTGATGGCTGTTAAGTTCAACCCAACAATCACCGTAACCAATAAAAATGAAGTCGCATACACTAAAGGTCGTGCCGCTTCGATATTAGAGGTTTGAAAACCAACATCATAGATATGAAAGCCTAAATGCATGAACTTTCTATCTAAGTGTAAATACGGAAACTGACCATCGACTGGCAAGCTGGATGCCAATTTAACAACACCCACCAGCATAAGTGGTGCAACTTCCCCCGCGGCTCTCGCGATTGCCAAAATTAAACCAGTGATAATCGCTGGGCTTGCCATCGGTAAAACAATGCGCCAAAGCGTCTCAAATTGAGTCGCACCAAGCGCTAATGAACCGTGCCTCACTGCACTAGGAATACGCGTTAAGCCCTCTTCCGTGGTTACGATAACGACTGGAAGCGTCAAGACCGCTAAGGTTAGTGCTGACCAAAGTAGACCCGGCGTACCAAATGTCGGTGCTGGCAATCGCTCTGCATAGAACAACGTATCAATCGAGCCACCAATGGTATAAACAAAAAAGCCTAAACCAAAAACGCCATACACAATCGACGGTACACCCGCCAAGTTAATCACGGCGATACGAATTAAACGTGTTAGTGCGTTGTTTTTTGCGTATTCATGAAGATATATCGCAGCGACTACCCCAAGAGGCATCACGACGATCGACATGAGAATAACCAACAGTACTGTGCCAAAAATAGCAGGAAACACACCGCCTTCAGAGTTTGAGTCTCGTGGGTTCTCTGATAAGAACTTCCAAACTTGTTTGCCCCAGTGCCCAACCTTTTCTAGGTAAGACATATTATTTGGGTACCAATAATCCAGAATGTGGCTGAGCGAGATCTCGACCAGCTCGCCTGTCATATCCTCAACCAGCAAGCTTTCGACATTAAGTTGCGTTCTAAGGTGCTCAAGCTTAACTTCGGCTTCACCTAACTGGCGGTTTAATTCCAGTTTAGTTTGAGTATAGGTTGTAAGGTATTCATCACTCACTGACTCATTGAGTTCAAGCTTACGCTTTTCTAAGCGCAGGTTTTCCAATTGCCAGCTGATATTGCGAATTTCTTGGTTCACGACACGCGACGTTTCTTTACGTAACGTATCAGCGAACGCCAAGCCTTGTTCGAGCTTTTGGTCTATGTTCGAATCAAAGGTGCCAGAAGCGGTTTTAAAACCCACCGGCTTACCAAAGAAATAACCACCTCGACTTCGTTCAATCACAACCCAATCTAGCGGGGTAGTGGGTTCACGTAAGTTAACATCCAGAATAGAAACAAAGTCCGCAGGGTACAGTTCTCTGTTAGCAACTTTGATGCTTAAGCGCTGTATCAGCCCAGTCGACAAATTTTGAGGAGACAAAAGGTCATGGACTTGTGGAACTTGCTCTATCGGGATGTATTTTCGTTCATATAACTGACCAACCAATACATCTTGTTTTGATACGGTTTCGTCAAGATCGACCACTAGCGATAAGTCTTTGGAGTCAACTTGCCATTGATACAAAGGTGCGGGCCAAAAATAGGTTAAGCCCTTCCAACCAATCAGCAGCATTAGGCCAAGAACAGAAAGCATACTGATGCTCACCGCCCCGCCCGTAAGCCAGATCCACGGAGAGCCCGATTTAACCCAAGATAATAATGACTTCAGTTTATTCATCATGATCGACCTTGCTCTTGGCGTGCTGAAATCAAGGAGCTGCAAAGATCAAGAGACACGCTAGTCAAGCCACTAAAAGCCATTGATACACATTGAGGCAAACCTTTAAAACTACAGCGCACGATATTTATCTCTCAGTCTTTGTCTAACCCACTCAGCAACTGAGTTCACCGCGAATGTAAAGATAAACAGCAAGAGTGCAGCCAAGAACAGCAAGCGGAAATGAGAACCACCCACTTCTGATTCTGGCAGCTCAACAGCAATCGTTGCCGATAAAGTTCTCATCCCTTCCAAAACATTCCAGTCAAGAATTGGGGTGTTACCTGTCGCCATCAAGACGATCATGGTTTCACCAACTGCTCGCCCTAGGCCCATCATAACCGCAGAAAAGATACCTGGACTCGCCGTCAATAGCACCACATAAATAAGCGTCTGCCACGCCGTCGCACCCAACGCTAATGACCCATCAGACAAATGTTTAGGTACAGAGAAAATAGCATCTTCAGCAATAGTGAAAATCGTTGGGATGACCGCAAAGCCCATAGCAAAACCAACCACTAGCGCATTGCGTTGGTCAAAGTCGATACCATAGCTAGCCAAGAAGGTACGAATATCACCACCAAATAACAAGGCTTCAATGTTGTTTCCACCAGCAAACACCGCAACCACAGTAATCACCAATACCGGAATCAATATCAGAGCATGCCAACCATTAGAGAAGCGACCCGTTACCCTCTTCGGTAAACAGAACCAAACAAGTCCAGTCAGTAGTGTGCTCAGTGGTAATAACACCATCAATGAGAAGACGGCCGTTAAATGCGTCTCGACGATTGGAGCAAACCAAAGCCCGGCCAAGAATCCGATGATCACGGTCGGAAGTGCTTCCATCAGCTCTATCGAAGGCTTCACCACTCTTCGCATGCGTGGAGACATAAAGTAAGCGGTGTAAATAGCTCCGAGCACAGCAACCGGCACGGCAAACATCATCGCAAACAGAGCTGCTTTGATAGTACCGAATGTGATAGGTACTAAACTGAATTTCTCTTCAAAGTCATCATTCGCCGACGTTGATTGCCAAACGTATTGCGGCTCAGGGTAACTTTCATACCAGACCTTTTGCCAAAGCGATGAGAATGAGATTTGTGGGTATTCATTGTCGACTTTAGCCACACTGATGATGCCATCAATCAACGTTGCCAGATGCAGTTCATTGGCAGACATAGCGGCTAGTTGTGGTGATTTATCAAATGCGCGTTCAAACAACGACAGCTTTTCACTGGTCGTATAGTGGCTTTGTAATGTGCCGTTCTTATAGAAGCTATAAAAACCCTTTCTATAAGTATCAGGAAGAATAAATTGCACTTGTTCAGCAAGTTGGAAGTCTCGAATATGGGTCAGGCTACGCTTTTCATCTTTGAGTACATCGAACCATTGAGAAACCTGTCCGTCCTCATGCGTAACCAACAACGAGTATGCGCCAGACAATAAATCGATGCTTTTCACGGAATGCTTCGCATCATTTAAGCTAAGATCAATCACTTCACGAACATCAAAACCGTTATCTGATAGTTTCAAAACAACCAAATCCGATTGTGCTCGTAGGTATAAGGTTTGCCCATCAGGTGTGACAAGCAGTTGCTGCTGCAAGCCCAACTTATCCGATAGCCATTGGCTCTTCTGAAAAACATACTGACCAGTAAGGTCACTCTGATACCACTTAACCAAGACTCGTTGGTCACTTAACTGAGCGGCAACCGTAATCCCACGTCCATTTTTAGAGAATGCGAATTTGTCGATCGTCGCCCCATTTGAGGGTTCATCATTTAAAAACGGTTCAGGGAGAGTGATTTGCTCAATTTTAGGTTCGGCTTCGCTGCCCTTTTTCAGCACAGGCGCACTATACTCAGGATAGAAAAAAGTAAGATTGCTTGCGCTGTCGGCAAAGGCAAACCAGTTTTCAGATGGGGTGTTTCGAGAAAAGGCGATGGGGTTGGCTACAACATCACGCTCAAAGTAAGAGTGTGTATTTTGAGACTCTAAATCCCAAAACTGTACCAAACCAGATTTTTCGATAGTAAATGCATGCTGACCGTATTCATCAACCGATAAGACGATAGGTTTTTCTACGGCAACGGTCTTTACAGCTTGGTCTGTCTCTAAACCAGTATCAGAAAATACCGGTAAAATGACCATCGCCAAGTAAACAAAGATCAATACTAGGGCAGCTAGAACACTGACCGCGCCACATGTCACCGAAAAACGGACGAGACGATCTTTCAACCATCTTTTTTTGTCGCGCTCTTTCAATGAAAATTGGGCTGATGCCATCTGTTTATCTACCTTTTTTTAGCTACTGACATAATATGTACGTTAGATGACAATTATATTACAAGTTACGTTAAACAACTGAAACTAATAACAAGTTTGTTAGCCATATTTCTTAAAGTAAGATCATGGATTTTGTGAATTTTGCCATTCTAATTTAAAGTAATCAGCTCTATAGCCAGTACTCAAGGATTCTCATCTCGATGGAAAAAGACTATGTCACAAAAGAACTTAGCTGGTTATCCTTCAACGAAAGAGTGCTCCAAGAAGCGGCAGATAAGTCAGTCCCCTTAATCGAAAGAGTTCGTTTTTTAGGTATTTACTCGAAAAACCTCGATGAGTTTTACAAAGTCCGATTTGCTGATGTGAAGCGAAAGATCTTACTTCAAGATCCACAGCTAACCTCCAACTCGCCGAAAAGCCTACTGACTAAAATGCAGAGCAAAGCAAGCAAGCTCGATGCTCAATTCCATGAACTGTATAACGACTTGCTATTGGAATTGGTACGCAATCGTATTTTTCTGGTCAACGAACAACAAATCAGCGAAGAACAAAGTGGCTGGATAAAAAAGTACTTTAAGAAAAAAGTGCTGCCACACTTAACTCCGATTCTCTTGAACGAAGATAGCCAGTTACTTAATATTCTCAAAGATGAACAAAGTTACTTAGCCATCGACATCGAGCGTGATGCATCATCTCAATATGTCTTACTCGAAATCCCATCAGAGGCACTCCCTCGATTTGTTAAGTTACCGGAAACTTCGGGTTCGCAGCGTACAACTTTGATCTTGTTAGATAATATAGTTCGATTTTGTTTGGATGACTTACTTAAAGGATTCTTTGAGTATGACTCATTGCGTTGTTTTGCGATAAAAATGACACGTGATGCCGATTATGATCTGCAAGAGGACAATGAAAATAACCTATTAGAATCGATGTCTTTAGGTTTAGAACAGCGCTTAACGGCACTGCCGATACGTCTGATCTATGAATCTGAAATGCCAACTGAAATGCTCAACTTCTTACAAGTCAGACTTAAACTGTCTGACTATGACAGTGTCATCGCAGGTGGTCGCTATCATAACTTCAAACATTTCTCTGAGTTCCCAAGCCTTAACCGACGTGATTTAGTTAATCGTCCTCTACCCGCGATTAAGTGTGCGCATTTCAGCCATTACCCAAACTATTTCGAAGCGATCAAAGCTCGCGACATCTTACTGCATTATCCTTATCACACCTTTAGTCACATCACTGAACTGGTTAGGCAGGCTTCCTTTGACCCGAAGGTAACCTCCATCAAAATAAACGTTTACCGTGTTGCGGAAGGCTCAAAACTCCTCAGCTCGATCATCGATGCGGCGCACAATGGCAAAAAGGTCACTGTGGTTGTCGAGCTGCAAGCACGCTTTGATGAGCAAGCCAACATTCAATGGACCAAGAAACTTCAAGAAGCGGGTGTAAAAGTCATCCATGGCATCCCAAGTTTGAAGATCCATTCCAAGTTGCTGCTCATCAAACGAAAAGAAGGCAAGCATACCGAGCATTATGCCCATATTGGCACTGGCAACTTCCATGAAGTTACAGCGCGCGTGTATACCGATTTTTCTCTGCTCACTGCGAATGAAGATTTGACTCAAGAGGTGAGACAAGTCTTTAAGTATATTGAAAACCCTTATCAAAAGTCCCAGTTCAAGCAACTGATTGTGTCACCAAAGAATACTAGAAAACGTCTGTACCAATTGATAGATAATGAAATACAAAACGCGATAGAAGGTAAACCTGCAAGCATCACTCTAAAACTCAACAACTTGGTCGATCGAGAGATCATTGAAAAGCTCTATCAGGCTAGCCAAGCCAATGTAAAAGTGAGAATGGTCATTCGCGGCATGTGCTCTCTTGTCCCTAGCATACCCAACATCAGTGATCATATTGAGATAGTCAGTGTGGTCGATCGTTTCCTCGAACATCCGAGAGTGATGATATTTGGTAACGCTGGAAAGCCGAAGGTCTATATATCTTCCGCTGACTGGATGACACGAAATTTTGATCACCGCATCGAAGTTGCAGCTCCAATTTTAGATTCAAAGATCAAGCAAACCATTATCGATATCACCGAGTTTCATTTCGATGACAGCAACAAAGCTCGAGTGCTAGACCAAGCGATGAGCAACTCTTACACACAACCACCAGCAAACCTACTTGATTACCCGACGTCACAACTCTCCACTTACCACTATATTAAACGTATGGAGAAACTTGCTCGCAAGAAGTGCAAACAAGAGAAGAAATCATGCCGCTAATTGATAACAAACATTCTCGATGTATTGCCGCTATCGACTTGGGTTCGAACAGCTTTCACATGGTGGTTGCCCGAGTATTCGATCAACACCTGCAATTAGTCAGCAGACACAAACAGAAAGTGAGATTAGGTGATGGATTGGATGAACGTAACGTCCTATCTGAAAGCGCTATCGAGCGAGGCCTAGAATGCCTCAAGGTGTTCGCAGAACGACTGGCGGATTTTGAGCTTGATGATGTCAGAGTTGTTGCGACTCATACCCTAAGAAAAGCCAAAAACGCTAAAGACTTCTTAGAGCAAGCCAAGCCACTGTTTCCTTTTCCAATAGAGATCATTTCCGGTCAAGAAGAAGCTCGAATAATCTATAACGGAGCAGAACACACTCAAACCGCTTCTGAATCTAAGTTGGTTATTGATATCGGTGGAGGGAGTACGGAACTCGTCGCCGGACAAGGCTTTACTCCTCTAATTATGCGCAGTTTACCGATGGGATGCGTCAACTTCACTCAACGTTTCTTTGCTGACGAAGGGCTAACTTCGCGACACTTCTCAGATGCTTATACCGCAGCTACTCGTCTATTGATGCCATTGATTGAAGAATACACAAAAGCCCCTTGGGAAATCGCTTTTGGCTCATCTGGTACCACGAAATCAATAAAAGAAGTACTCATTGGCTTAGGGTTCACCGATGGTCTCATTACGCCCCAACGCCTGTCCTATTTAAAGAATCACTTATGTGAGTTTTCATCATCCAACACCGTAAATCTTTCAGGCTTAAGTGATGAGAGAAAGCCTGTGTTTGCTGCAGGCGTCACCATTCTTTCAGCAGCAATGGATACGCTAGACATCAAGGAGTTACATTTTTCTGATGGTGCCCTGAGAGAAGGCGTTCTTTATGACATGGAGGATAGGTTTAAAGATATTGATATTCGAACAAGAACTGCCGAAACGCTCGTCTCTCGATACCATGTAGACGTAACTCATGGCGAGAAAGTGAAAGTGCTCGCTCTTTCATTGCTGAAACAAGTACAGCCTCAAGTGACAACTGCGGTCACTAATGAGCTGTATGATCTGCTTGGTTGGGCTGCAGTACTTCATGAGGTAGGACAAAGCATTGCATTCCAAGGCTATCACCGCCATTCGGCTTATCTGCTTAAGCATACGACAATGCCAGGCTTTAATACTGAGCAACAACGCCTTATATCAGCATTGGTTCGCTATCAAAGAAAAGCGCTCAAACTACAAGATTTGCCGGAACTTTCTCTGTTTACTCAGCAACAAGTCACCCTGCTGATTCGTATATTGAGACTCGCTATCTTACTCAACCGTCAGCGAAATCAAGCACTGGCCCCAGACGTGACTCTAACGATTGAACAACAGGATAACTGGGAATTGAAAGGAACTAACAGCGATTGGTTGGCCCAAAACCAACTGCTTGATTATGAGCTCAGAGAAGAGCAACAACGTTGGCAAAATGCAGGATGGTCGTTAAAGCTAAAATAACGAACAGTCAAAATTAAAACAGCCTGCGACGCGCAAGCTGTTCATACGTTTCTTATCTAAGTTTATAGCAGCCTGAATTAGAGCCCGACTTTTGCCAACTCTTGCTCTGCGAACTCAGACGGTATTGCTAAATAGCCATCTTTCTCTACAAGTTCTTGTCCCTGCTTTGAGAATACAAAAGTAAGGAACTCTCTCTCAACGGGAGAAAGTGGTTTATCCGGATGCTTATTCACATACACATAGAGAAAACGAGATAGAGGGTAATCACCACTCAAGATATTCTCACGCGTAGGCTCAACATAATTAGAGCCGTGCTCTGCAATAGGAATCAGCTTAACACCTGCTACGCGGTAGCCAATGCCCGAGTAGCCAATCCCACTGATGGATGAAGCGACCGACTGAACGACTGAAGCCGAACCAGGTTGCTCATTCACACGATTTTTAAAGTCACCGCCGCACAGTGCATTCTGTTTGAAGTATCCATAAGTCCCCGATACAGAATTGCGACCGAACAATTGGAATCGATGTTTCGCCCATGGCTGATCGATTCCGAGATCTTGCCAGTTATTGAGGGGCCTTGTTGCTCCGCAGCGTAATGTCTCAGAAAAAATGCCATCAATCTGACGAAAGTTAAGCCCTTCAATAGGATTATCTCGGTGGACAAACAGCCCGATTGCGTCAATAGCGACTCGCAGTGCTGTTGGCTTATAACCATGCTCTCTTTCAAAGGCTTCCACTTCACGTAAACGCATTGGTCGGCTCATAGGACCAAGGTGAGCAGTCCCTTCCGTCAATGCAGGAGGCGCAGTAGAAGAGCCCGATGCTTGGACCTGAGCGTTCACATTCGGGTAGTAGGATTTAAACTCCTCTACCCACAATGTCGTCATCCCAGCCAAAGTATCAGACCCGACCGATAACAAGCTTCCAGAGATACCAGGAACTTTGGAATAATCAGGCAATGACTCAACACTCTGCTCAGCGAAGCTTGGACACGCCAATACCATCGCTAACAGTGAACCAATTGGCAAACGCATCCTGCGTATTAAGTCACTCATGACACAGTCAATCGGTTTGGCAACGTGAAATGGAAACGACTGCCGACGCCCACTTCACTTTGAATTTCGAGATGTGAATCGTGGTGGCTAAGCGCATGCTTTACAATCGCTAATCCAAGACCACTACCACCGGTATCACGAGAGCGGGCTTTATCTACACGATAGAAGCGCTCTGTGAGTCGATGTAAGTGTTGAGGCTCAATACCATCACCAGTATCTGACACATCTAAGCACGCGCCTTGGCTGGTTTGATACCAACGCACTTTGACCGTTGCACCTGCGGGTGTGTATTTAACCGCGTTATAAACCAAATTCGATATCGCACTTCTCAATTGGTCTTCATCGGCAAGAACTCGTAGGCTCTTATCGATATCAAACTCAAGCTTATGTTCGCGCTCACCGCTAAGGCTCGCCGCTTCTTTCTCAAGAACCTCAAGCATCGCCGGAACGTTGACCACTTCATCCAACTCATGCATTGGCGCCGCTTCTATTTTCGAAAGCGTGAGTAGTTGATTAACCAAACTGTTCATTCGATTGAGCTGCTCAGTCATTACGCCATGCGCCTTGGTCCACATTGGGCCGACGATCATGTCTGGATCTTCGGTCATTTCAAGGTAACCTTGAAGGACGGTCATCGGCGTACGCAATTCATGAGAAACGTTAGCGAAGAAGTTACGGCGCATGCCTTCTAACTGCTTAAGCTGGGTCACATCACGTACCACCATCAGGTGTTCACCTTCAGTATATGGCACGATACGCAGCTCAAGCATGCGCTCCACGTTAAGTGGCGAAGGCATCTCTAGCGGTTCTGAAAAATCTTGTTTATTAAGATACTTGATGAAGTCCGGCGTACGGATCAAGTTAGAAATCGGTTGTCCTGAATCGTCTGGCCAGCGAAACCCAAGTAAATACTGAGCTAGCTTGTTACACCAAACGATATTGCCTTCACCGCGAAATACCACAACGGCATCGGGAAGCGATTCTGCACCGTTACGGAAACGGCGGATAAGGTTAGTCAGCTCTTTACGTTTGCGACGCTGTCTCTGCTGCATACGATAAATACCGTTAAACAGAGATTCCCAGTTCCCAGAGCCTGAAGGTGGAGTTAGACGCTTCTCATCCCACAGCCATGCGGACAAACGCATTTGGTTGTGTAGATGCCAGCCGAGCTGCAATACCGTAGCAGCCAGCAGCAACCAAGGTAGGTAACCGAATATCCATCCGACTAAAACCCATGGTGCGTAAAAAAAAGCCAGCTCCCAAGCCAGCTTTTTCCAGGTTAACTTTTCAACCATTCAGGACTCCGTAAACTGGGCAGCGAAGCCACATTAAGCCTTTGTAGAAAAACGGTAGCCAGCGCCACGAACCGTTTGGATTAGCTTATCGTGACCTGCAGACTCAAGCGCTTTACGCAGGCGTCGAATATGTACATCAACCGTTCGGTCTTCAACGTAAACATTGGTACCCCAAACGTTGTTAAGCAGCTGCTCTCGGCTGTACACACGCTCTTGGTGAGTCATAAAGAAATGCAGCATTTTGAACTCTGTTGGTCCCATATCAACTGGACCTTCGCTTGCGGTAACACGATGAGATACTGGGTCTAGCTTAAGACCTTGTACATCAATCACATCTTCTAGTGCAGTAGGCGTTACACGGCGGATAACCGCTTTCAGGCGAGCAACGAGCTCTTTGGGTGAAAATGGCTTGGTGATGTAATCATCAGCACCCACTTCTAAACCACGCACCTTATCTTCTTCTTCGCCACGAGCCGTTAGCATCACCACTGGGATGTTGCGAGTTAACTCTTCACGCTTCATGTGCTTGATAAAGTTTATCCCGCTACCACCAGGTAGCATCCAATCTAGTAATACTAGATCTGGGAAAGGTTCACATAGCTTGTTTACCGCTGTATCGTAATCTTCAGCCTCTACTGCTTGGTAGCCTTTTTGTTCAAGCACGAAGCACAGCATCTCACGAATAGGTGCTTCATCTTCAACGACCAGAATCCTTCTCGACATAATTGAATAGCCTTTGTATTTAATCAACGCATTGCATTATCTGAGTTAATTATGACACTTTTGTGACCTTTGAAAACAAATTTTCATATAACTGTCTCAAACATTTCACTTTATAACTTTTGATACAGAGCTAGGGACAAATCGAATTAGATCTCATATCATGAAGCACTTCTAAAAAGGTATGAGAAAAATTTATGTGGTTTAAAAATTGCCTAGTCTATCGCTTCAACCGTGATATTGATTTCAACGCAGATCAGCTAGAGAAACAACTTGAAGAATTCCGCTTTACTCCTTGTGGTAGCCAAGACAAACAGAAGTTTGGTTGGGTACACGCAATGGGTAGACATGGCGATATGATGACGCACGTATCAGAAAACCGCATTCTTATCTGTGCAAAGAAAGAAGAGAAAATGCTACCCGCTTCTGTGATCAAAGAATCATTGAACGCAAAAGTAGAAACGCTTGAGGCAGAGTCTGGTACCCCTCTGAAAAAGAAAGAGAAAGACAGCCTAAAAGAAGACATCATCATTGATCTACTTCCTCGAGCATTCAGCCGCAGCAACTTCACTTACGCGCTGATCATGCCAAAAGAAGGTTTCATTGTGGTTGATGCGAGCAGCTACAAAAAAGCAGAAGATGTATTAGCATTGCTACGTAAGACAATGGGTAGCCTGCCAGTAGTGCCAGCTATCCCAGAGCAAGCGATCGAAACGACTCTTACAGAATGGGTGAAATCAGGTGATACGCCACAAGGCATCACTATGCTTGATGAAGCAGAACTAAAATCTATTCAAGAAGACGGCGGTATTGTTCGAGTTAAGAAACAAGAACTAGAAGCTGATGAGATTAAAAACCACATCGAAGCCAATAAGATGGTGACGAAACTTCTTATCAACTGGCAAGACCGTATTGAATTCATTCTTGCAGAAGATGGCAGCATCAAACGCCTAAAATTCAGTGATGAGCTCAAAGACGAAAACGACGATATTCCTCGTGAAGATCAAGCTGCGCGTTTTGATGCGGACTTCTCTCTACTTTGTGGTGAGTTCAGTGTTTTCCTTCCAAACCTATTTGAATCATTAGGCGGGTTAACTCAACCTAACGCTTAATCAGTCAAACTATAGGCTCAGGTGCTAACGGTATCTGAGCTTATTTCTCACTAAGTTCTCACTTATATCTGCCTCTAGACCCTCTTGTTAATGTCATTGCTATCTTTAGGGCTATCAACCAAACTCATTTTAGCGTAAAATTTGCGCCCCTTTGATATCACTTGGTGGTATCAACCTGACTTGAGATCAGATTAGAGAACGAAGCAATGACTACACAAAAACCATTTGTACCTGAACTATTATCACCGGCAGGAAGCCTCAAAAACATGCGTTACGCATTCGCCTACGGCGCAGATGCAGTATACGCAGGCCAGCCACGTTACAGCCTTCGTGTTCGTAACAACGAGTTCAATCACGAAAACCTACAAATCGGTATCGATGAAGCTCATGCTCAAGGCAAAAAGTTATATGTTGTATGTAACATTCAGCCGCACAACTCTAAATTAAAAACATTCATTCGCGACCTCAAACCAGTTGTAGACATGGGCCCTGACGCGCTTATCATGTCAGATCCTGGTCTTATCATGATGGTTCGTGAAGCATTCCCTGAAATGCCAATCCATCTTTCTGTTCAAGCAAACGCAGTAAACTGGGCGACCGTTAAGTTCTGGTCAACTCAAGGCGTTGAGCGTGTGATCTTATCTCGTGAGCTATCGCTTGAAGAGATCGAAGAGATTCGCGAACACTGCCCAGAAACAGAGCTAGAGATCTTTGTTCACGGAGCTCTTTGCATGGCTTACTCAGGCCGTTGTCTGCTTTCTGGTTACATGAACAAGCGCGATCCAAACCAAGGTACTTGCACCAACGCTTGCCGCTGGGAATACAAAACAGAAGCAGCGAAAGAAGACGAAAACGGTCAGATCGTTGAAGCAAACCCTACTGGTGTTGCTATTCAAGAAGTAGAAACGCAAGACATTGAAGTTCAAGATGAGCGTCCAGACAACACACTAGGCCTTGGTAAACCAACAGACGAAGTGGTTCTGCTTTCTGAATCACACAAGCCAGAAGAGAAAATGGCAGCGTTTGAAGATGAGCATGGTACTTACATCATGAACTCAAAAGACCTTCGTGCAATCCAACACGTTGAGCGCCTAACGAAGATGGGTGTTCACTCTCTGAAGATTGAAGGTCGTACTAAGTCTTTCTACTACTGTGCACGTACTGCTCAGGTTTACCGTAAAGCTATTGACGATGCAGTGGCAGGCAAACCATTCGATGAAAGCCTAATGGGTACACTAGAGAGCCTAGCTCACCGTGGTTACACTGAAGGCTTCTTACGTCGCCATACACACGATACATACCAAAACTACGAGTACGGTTACTCTATCTCTGACACTCAACAGTTTGTTGGTGAGTTCACAGGTAAGCGCCGTGGTGACCTAGCGGAAGTAGAAGTGAAGAACAAGTTCCTAGTAGGCGACAGCTTAGAAATGATGACACCGAAAGGTAACGTTGTTTTCAAACTAGAAGTTATGGAAAACCGCAAATCTGAAGCGGTCGACGATGCGAAAGGTAACGGTCACTTTGTATTTATTCCTGTACCAGCAGATCTAGATCTAGAGTACGGCTTGCTGATGCGTAACTTGAGCGAAGGCCAAGATACACGTAACGCATCAGGCAAATAATTTTTACTTAAGCGACTTACTTGAGAAGAAAATAATGGCTCTGTTAATTACTGACAAGTGCATAAACTGCGATATGTGTGATCCTGAATGCCCAAATGGTGCAATCACTATGGGCGACAGCATCTTCGAGATCGATCCTGATTTATGTACAGAGTGTAAAGGTCACTATGAAAAGCCAACATGCCAGTCAGTGTGTCCGATTACAAAATGCATCATCACTGACCCAAACCATATTGAAACTGATGACGAGCTACTTGAGAAGTTTGTTATCATTCAAGGCTTGACCTAAAAGAAGAAAGGTTCAACTTAACCATAAGTTGAACCTTTTTTTTCATCCTGATTTTCCGATTGGATAAATATTGCAGAAGAGCTCTTTTTCAAATTGATATTCGAGTCGTTCTCGCCAGTTTATTGATTGAGCTATAGGAACAAGATAAAAGTTTTCCCTGCTGGTATCGGTCACAAATGCCATTCCATACTGCATCAATTCATAGTGAACATCATTTACGAAACTAGGGTCTAAACGTTGTCTGCCTGTTAGCTGATTGATGTCATCTCTTGAAATTGAAATACCCGAGCTTTCAGCGTTGAACCTATGTCTTAACCATTCTGAAAATTCCTTCGCACAAATCATAGTCATAGTCTTATCCTTGAATTATCTATCGACGGGTATCAGACTCTGATTTCGCATACTGCATATAAGCCGCATCTTTCACCCCAAAACACTCAATCCCTGACCAAACCTTGTCAAATTCGCCATCGCCCTTGCTGATACCGTTATTGCTTTTATTAATATCAAACGATGTTCTTAATCTCGTGTTTATAAACTCTAGACAAAAGTGTGATATTTCTCCAGTTTTAGAGCCGAAAAAACCAGTGGCAGTACCACTGTAAAAAGCCTCGATGAACAGGATTACTTATTCGATATCAAGGCCAAACACTGACTTGGCATCACTTTAACTTTTTTCTTTTTCTTAGTTTTCGCTACTTTTTTAGGAGGTGGAACTGGAACAGTCTTTGGAGCCCAACTTGCAAGTTCATCTCCACAACCGTCACCTTTAGGAGGGCTCGCTTGAGCTATGCAGTTTGAACTGCCTTCAGGACACTTTAAACGAACGTGGAAGTGGGAGTGGTGTCCCCACCAAGGTCTTATTTTGCCTAACCAAGCTCTATCATTAGCGTCAGAGTTTTCTTGTTCACAAAGGGTTTGCTTGATCACTGGATGAACAAAAATACGCACCACTTTTTCATCTTTCGCCGCATAACGAATAACTTGAAAATGATCATCGGTCCAATTCGATTCACGCAATTTGTAGTTGGTAAGATCCACAACGCTCACAGGTTTAGGCACAGCTAATTCGTTCTCTGACAACCTCTTAATGGTTAACCTTAGCCATATATCAATATCTAACCCTGTTTGATGACTTGAATGACCTGAAGAAAAGCGCCCTCCTCTGGGAAGAGAAATATCACCGATCAATAAATTAGTATTGAGCTTCTCGCTGGTCGTGACTCCTAACCTCTCAATAAACTTTATAGCTTCTGTATGGCCATAGTAGCGCTCTCTTTGAGGGCGAATGATCTGATACCCCAAACCATTAATAGGCAAAGCCTGCGCGCCGTCTAGACAGCCATTGGCATAGCTTCCAATTGATGAGGGTGAATTTTTAGTAGGGTGACTCTCTTTTTCCCACGAAGTTGCTGATAGAGAAAATGAACAAAAGAATACAACCAGTGCAAAAAAGAACCTCATAATAATCCCAAATTACTGACGCTTACTCATTATATTAGTCGCCATTTAGGATTAGGTGCATATCGTACTTAAGTTTTTGGTGGTAGCTAGTGAATTATACCAATTAAAGTAAAA
>NZ_JBFRVF010000083.1:0-3451 GCF_041475025.1 Vibrio sp. 10N.222.49.C12
AAACTCTTGACCGTAAAGTTTGCCACCTAGCGTGTCTAGCTCTAGTAGTGTGTAGTAATCCACACGGTCTTTGTTCTCTTCGATTGCTACACCCATGTTTTTGTAAAGCGTTGTGTAGCGCTCACGGATGATGCGTTTACAAGCGGCTTTGTAGCGACCTTCTGAGTCCATTAGACAAGTTAGAGCAAACATCGCCATTTGCACTTGTTGCGGTAGAGATAGACCGGCAGTGTGATTCAAGGCTACGCTACGGCTATCCGCAACGATGCGGTCGATGAACTTAATGTCACGTGGCTCTGGAGTCAGTGTTTTGTAACGGTCATCAAGTTGACACTGTTTTTCTTCGCTGAAAGAACTTAGTGCGTCATCAAATACGTTTTTGTGTTGGATACCAATGGTACCTAAACGCCAGCCTGTTGCGCCAAAGTACTTAGAGAACGAGTAAACACAAAGTGTGTTGTATGGTAGTTTTGCAAATAGAGAAACGAAGTCATCGGCAAATGTACCGTATACGTCATCAGTGATGATGAATAGGTCACTGCGTTGCTCATTCACAAAGTTTGTTAGGTTCTCTAGAGTCTCGTCAGAGAATTTCACTGATGCTGGATTAGCAGGGTTAACGACGCAAAGTAGTTTGATGTCTGTATCTGCCAGTTTCTCGATTTCAGACATTGGTAGCTGCCAAGTCGTCTCATCAAGGCGTAGCTCAACGATTTCCAGCTCATACTCTGCTAGCTCTGGGATTTCTAGGTAAGGTGTAAAGATTGGCGTGATTAGCGCAACTTTGTCACCTTTTTTCAATAGACCATTGTTGAACATGGTTGCGAACGTGTACGTCATTGACGCTGTGCCGCCTTCTGTTGCGAACAAGTCAAAGTTAGTCGTCATTGGCATTGGGCCGTACATCTCTTCTGCGATGTATTGTTTAACCACTTTCTCGATGTTCACTAGCATACGTGGTGGTACTGGGTAGTTACACGCAAGGTAAGCCAGTACTAGCTCGTTTAGGAACGCTTGTTTTTCGATACCTAGACGGTCTTTTGCGTAGCTTAGTGCACGACGTAGGAAGTCAACGCCTTTGTCTGCTGCATATTGGCTTGCGAACGTGTCGAAACGCTCAACGATGCCAACACCATCAGGGATACCACCGAAATCACCACCTAGGTAAGCGTAGTTACGCTCTGCTTCTGCTACCGCAAACTCACCAAGACGGATGAAGGCTTTACGAGGTAGCGTTGCTAGGAAGTTAGGGTTACCACGACCTGCATCAAGAAGTGCACGATCTGGCACAGCTTGCGCCACTTCAATCAGTTTGTCTTTTAGCTCGAATGGGCTTAGGTCAGCGAATTTTGAAAAATCGATAGTTGGAGTTTGAGTAGTCATAATATTTACCTAATAATTTAATATTAAACACTTGTAATTAAATAAAGTGTTTTACTTAAGCGTGATTATTCAGGCCTACCCTATTTTTGATTGGGTAGGTCTGTTAATAAGTTGATGATTTTTTAAATCTATAATGAGTTGTAGGTTTTAATTACATACCCGCATTAACGGTAATAATGCCGACGATAATTGGTCCCCATAGAGTCAGTAACACGTTGGCTACTGCGTAAGTCACAGTAAAAGAGAATACTGGCGTTGCGTTGCCTGTTTTTTCCATCAATGCAGCGAACGCTGGGTTTGCACTTCGACCACCGGTTACACAACCTAAAGCTTCTACCGGATTCTTTATCTTCAATACAAAGTACGAGAAGAAGAATGAAATAATCTGTGGAATGATGGTTACCGCAACACCCAAGAATAGTAGGCTCATACCGTGTTCTTTGATGGTGTCTACCGCTTGAGGGCCAGCCTCAAGACCAACGATACCCACGAATGCTGCTAGACCGAAGTCGCGAATAAAGCTTGCTGCTGATTGTGGGAATTGCGCCACATGTGGGTTACGGCTGCGTAACCAACCAACAATCAGACCTGACACTAGACAGCCTGCACCAGAGCCGATAGTGACCGGAATACCTGCAATTTTGAAGTTGATTAGGCCAATCAAAAGACCCAATACCATACCCATGCCTAGTACAATGAAGTCAGTCATTGTTGCTGAGTTCATTGGCTTACCGATTGAACCTTGAACACGATTAATATCGCTTGGTGAGCCAGTTAATTGAATAACATCATTTTTCTTAACAACAAGGTCAGCGTGAACTGGGATTGATACACCTTCGCGAAGGTAGTCAGTCACATAAACACCACGGTAAGTGCCTTTGTTCGCTTCTGATTTGATTTGACCTAGTGTACGGCCAATCAGTTGTTTGTTGTCTGCGATAAGCTGACGGTTCTCTTCAATGACTTCGTACTCTTCTGGAAGCACAACTTCAGAGCCAACAGAGTCACTTTTCAACTGACCAATGGCTTTACGAGTACCTGTGATAACCAGAACATCGCCTTGTTGAAGCTTAGTAAATTTGTCTGCTTCAATCGCTTTGCCATCACGCTCAATAACTTCGATGCATGCGTCTATTGAATCTTGATTGATTTGGGCTAGTGTCAAACCATTCACTTTGCTCTCTGCTTTGATTTCAAAAGCGCGAGTCTCAAGTTTTGTCATCGCATTGAATTCACCAGCACCAAGCTCTGCATTACCATCTGAGTTCGCTTCTGCCATTTTGATTGCTTCAGAGCGAATGTCCCACTTCATCAACGTTGGGAATACCCAAGTCACCATCAAGATTGGACCTAATGAACCAAAGATGTATGTTACAGCGTAACCTACAGCAACGTTAGTTTGCATCAGATGTTTGGCTTCTTCAGACACACCACCCAAACGGGCGATCGCATCGCCTGCAGTACCAATGATCGCAGACTGAGTTAAACCACCGGCAGCTAGGCCCGCAGCAGTACCTCTATCTAAGTCAAACAACCACGCAGCGGCAAGTACACACAATAAGCCTGAAACCGTCATAACAACCGCAGACAACAGAATGTTGATGGTTCTAAAGTTAAGCGCTTTAAAGAATTGTGCGCCGCCTTGATAACCCACAGCATAAATAAAGAGCGCAAAGAAAATACTTTTTACGCCGGGATCAATCTGAACACCAAATTGCCCAATAATTACGCCCATTAATAATGTTCCGGCCACACCGCCTAAAACAAATCGGCCGATAGTAATTTTACCAACCATATAACCCAATGAGAGTGTAATAAATAGTGCGACAAATGGTGCCATGTCAAACAGATTAGAAATAATGTCCATGACAAATTTACTCTTGTTACTAAATATAAGGAGTAAATAATCTAACGAATAACTTAATAATGATATTTGTTGGATTATTCAAAATAAATAAAGCATCTCGTTGCTTCGAACCGAATATTAAGAACAAAAGGTTTTATTATGTAATCCCATTTGATGGATCAAATCATCACTTTAACTGTTCGCATAGTTTTTGAAGTGCAA
>NZ_JBFRVF010000084.1:0-4501 GCF_041475025.1 Vibrio sp. 10N.222.49.C12
TCTACCCTGCCAGATAGGGATATGGTACTTCTATAGCTTTATATTTCATCCTATCGTGGGCTAAAAGTGCTAGTCACGTAAAAAGAATTCCCGATATTATCGCTGCCCTTGCCGAACGCGATAAGGCAATTTGTTTAAAGGAAATCAAGTTTCCTGTCGTACTTGCGTTTGCAAGAGAGTCGTACTCTGTAAAACAGTTGAACAGCGACTATTTTGAGTTCACTTGCAAGCTAAGCAACGGTTATGAGTGTGAAGTCTCGGTGAACAGAGAGCGTGGTTCAAATGCTGCTATCATTGACGCTCAAGCATATAAGTTTATAAGAGTGGATGTATACACGTCTTCAAAAGTTCCAATGAACCTCTATAAATATTGGTCTAACTCTGGAATTGATGATTTTAATATTTGCGAAATGTACATAAGAAATATGGTTGATGACTTAAACCAAGCGGCTGAACTGTTGAACTTGGGTATGACGTGGGAAGAAATTTGCGAAATACCAATAGAAGAGTCTTCCAAGTTATCGAACGTTGCTCTTGTTAGTAAGTATTCAAAGAGTCAATAACAAACCTTTTCAGATTGTACGGAACTTACGTAACTCTATTATTTATTGACCACGATATTTCCGTTCGAAACCTGCTACATCAAAACTTCAGAATGATTTTTTAAGTCGCTTTTGTCCAAGAATGAGTTACGATTTCAACAAGTCGGCTTGTACGATCTAGTCGTGACTAACAAGCCGATGTGTAAGATCTAATATGAGTTACTACAGTTTAAGTGAACGCTGCAATAACCCTCTGCTTAAATTGACCTAATCTCAGCTCATCCAAAGCTAAAGTGAGTCCTACATTATTTGAGTTGATAACATCTGAAGCTTCTCCCCAATTAAGTAGGCTTGGGTGAGGTCGATCAGATTGAACGCTTCCCGACACGGTACTCGGTGTCAGGTGCTTTTCATCAGTAGCGCTCGGCACATTATTCTCTTGTTTAATGTACAAGCAGCTATCAGGAATATCCTGCTCAATTCTTTCAGCAAACCCAATCAAATTTTCTTCAGCGAAGGTATACAACCATGCTTCTTGGTTGGGTGAATCATTAACTCTCAATATCCTTCCAAGCACTTGCCTGAAGTACAGTTCCGTTTTTACCGAGCTCATATGACAACAAACCTGAAGCCGAGGGATATCCGTTCCTTCACTTATCATCCCAACACTCACTATCCACTGAACCGTTGAGTGACGAAAGGACTCAATTTCATGTAACGGATTATCATGATGATAAGTCACTATGCATGCTGATTGATTAAAGTGCTCAACAAGTCGCTTTTGAATGTCTTTAGCGTGCTTAATAGAAGAGGCGACCACCAAGCCTCCAGCACTTGGGGACTCTTCCCTTATCTGCTCTAACTTTTGGCAGCCGCTATTTAGTATGTAATTCATAGCATCTTCGTTGTGGATGACGCTTTGATAAGAGACATCGGATTGTTTAAGGCAATCAAGAATAGAGGCGAAGTGTTGATTGTCACTGCTAGCCTTAACGCTCAGGTGTTCATTATCGATTAAAACGATTTTAGGGCGGCGGCATACCTTATCTTCAACTGCCTGTTGCAAGCCGTATTGATAATCGCAAACAACCTTGCCTTCAGGATCAGAATACTCAGCCATGACAATAGGTAACCGATCAGAACGCCAAGGAGTGCCCGACAGCGCCAGAGTATAACGAGCAAAGCTTTGGATCTTCGAGACGATTTCTAGCCCCCATGAATTTGACCGTCCCTCATCATCAAACGAGCAATGATGGATCTCATCAAATACCACTAGTACTCGATACTTACTGACGGTGTTCCAAAAGTTTTCATCCAAAAAACGGATTGATTGGTAGGTGTAAGAGCCTCCAAGAGAACCCAAACCTCCATTAAATGAACATTCGAGTTTCCATGAAAAGGTCTTTTGCATCCCTTCTGCAACAGTCAGTGAAGGAGAGAAACACAGCACTAAGTCAATCATGCCTTGTTCAAATAACCGTCTCGCAACCTCGGCGGCCATAACGGTTTTACCCGCTCCAGGAGTCGCTTGGCAGAAGAAGTGTGAATACTTGTTTGAAGTGAATTTCTCGATAGCTTGAGCTGCACACTCGGCTTGCCATGCTCTTAACATTGAGGAGCCTTACTTTGCGCGACTTGCATCCAGTTGGTTAGTGCATTAATTCTGCCTAATAGCTTGGCTGAGCGTTCTCTTGCCGCATTAAATAGCGGCTGCATATCTTGCTTATTGTTTGGGAAACGCGTTAACAACGATTGGTATTCCTCAATCTCGCCTAGAGTAATTGCCAACTCGCCTTCATACTGTTTCTTCTCTTGCTCTAATGCATGTATAGAGTACTCCGAAGTTTGAACAGCCATTGAATCGACTTTAGCTTGCCTATTTCGACCCGATCTAGGCTCAACTGTGAGCGCTTTGAATTCGTTAGTTTGATGGTAACGTTTGTCTCTACGAGTCCCAATAACAGAAAGCCAACCTTTCTCCTCAAGTGATAGAAGTTGTTTATAAACATACTTTCGCGCGTCGACCTTGCTCGGGAAGGCTGAAGTACCGTTTAACAAAGCATCCCTAGCTTCTGTGACGGAGAAATTGTCCATCCCTTTTTCAATCAATAGGTTAAACATGTGAGGGTTAATTCTGGTTACTTTCTTCATGTGACTCTTACAGGCAATAAAAACTTAGGATTGCTAAGTATACAAAAATCAGTAAAACTTAGACAATCTAAGTTATCTAAAGGTTGAAAAGAAATGTGTAAGTGCAAAAATACAACCCAATCCCAGCGAGGCTCAAAGCTGCGCGTAAAAAAGCCAAGATCACCCAAAAAGATTTAGGGGTGAAAATTGGTATGGAGCAGAGTTCTGCTAGCGGTCGTATGAATCATTACGAAAAAGGCAGACATGTACCCGATATTGGTACGCTTGAACGTATGGCTGAAGAGTTAGATGTGCCGCTAAACTACTTTTTCTGTAGGAGCGAATTGAGCGCTGAGTTAGCATGTGCCATTGATAAGATGAGTGATGAAGAGAAGGCGGTGTTACTGGAGAGCCTAAAGAGCGAGAAGTAATACTTAAGCTTTAAGTCCATTTTTGCTCAATAACATACTCAATGGAATTGCATCCGTAAATCGCGGAGCAAGTATCTTATCTTCTACGGCAATGGCATTCAGATTGTAAGACGATCCAGAGTCAATTTGATGAAGACGAAGCTCCTCGATAGAACAATTAAAAGGGTTGTCCAAGTAAGGGAACTTAAATGAAAAAGTACGTGACAATATCGCTTTATCTATCGTATCAACGTTCTCACTGAAACTCATAAGTAGTGCGTCTTTCAAGAAGTGCTTTAACGCTCGGCACTCCCCTCTACACATAATAAACAAAGGATATAACACTTCATTTTTTGTAAGCACCGGCGGTTCTTCACAGCCCATTCTCGCACTCAAACCAGCGACAAATTTAGCAAAGTGCTTTTTTTGCTCCAAGTCAAAACTATAAGATGCCGTTCCACTCGAATGGCTGTTAGCTTTCAACAGCTTGAAATAGTTAATCTTTCGTCTCCAACTTAATCGTGAGTTCCATTGTGGCTCTGTCGCTATTACATCAGCATATGGCATACCAACCAGCACAAACGTATCCGCCCCATGAACCCACGGGGCGACTTGTCAGTGTTTGAAGTTCCAAGGTAGGAGTGCGTCGATATCAGGCTCTGCTTTCGCGAGCTCTTTCATGCACTTGACCATGTAGTCGTAGAGGATAAGACCGTTGGCTTTCGCGGTCTCGATGATGCTGTAAAGCATCGCGCTCGCCTCAGCACCATTTGGTGTGTTAGAGAACAGCCAATTTTTTCTGCCAATGACCAGTGGTTTAATTGCACGTTCAGCGCGATTATTATCGATAGATAAGTGACCATCGTCGATATAACGAATGAGCTTTGGCCATTGCCCGAGCGTGTACTTTATCGCTTTACCTAGTGGGCTAGAGCCTATCACCTTCTGGGTCGTCATCCATTGGTAAAGCTCATCCAGTATCGGCTTGGCAAGCGCTTGACGCTCTGCTTTTCGCTCTTCGGCAGGCGCACCTTTTAAGCGTGATTCTATCCCGTAGAGTTTTTGGATTTTAGCCAGCGCCTTATCAGCCTTGCCTGATTTACCTTTCCCTTGAAGCTTCTTCGCATCCATGAACTTGCGACGAGCATGCGCTAAGCACCCTACCTTGGTGACGTGATGCAGACCATCATAAGCCGCGTAGCCATCGGTTTGTAGATAACCGTTGTAGTCACCTAAAAAGTCCACGGGACACGCCCTCGCGCGACTGTTTTGATAGTCGTACAAGGCAATATTTTTCACATTCGGCAGTGCCGCTTCGGGTGAGTCAGCGCCTGAGCAGTAGAGCCACATATAACACTTCTTCTCTTCTTTGAGCACATTGAGCGGCGTTTCATCCGCTTGAACCACCACTTGTTGAAG
>NZ_JBFRVF010000085.1:0-22891 GCF_041475025.1 Vibrio sp. 10N.222.49.C12
GCTCGGCGCACAAACAAAAAAGGTTGACGATATTCGTCAACCTTTTTCATTTGATACATCAGATATATCTGATACTCAATTAACGAAATATCTCGTATCTTCTTAAAGCTTACGTAAACCAGTTAAGGCTTTCTCTAGCCTTCTTTCCATTGGCGCCGAGATATCCATCTTCTCTTCACTACCTGGGTGCGTAAACTTGATGTTTGCGGCATGTAAGAACAGACGATCAAGACCAACCTTGCCCGTGTAAGCATCAAAACGACGATCACCGTAGCGATCATCCCAAGCAATTGGGTGACCAGTATACTGAGCGTGCACACGAATTTGGTGTGTACGGCCTGTAATTGGGCTAGCTTGAATCAACGTCGCCTCTTGGAATTTTTCTAAAACCTTAAAACGGGTTTCAGAAGCTTTACCATTCGGGTTAACTCGAACAATGCTGTTCACTTCATTTTTCAACAAAGGTGCGTTGACGACTTTGCAGCTGTTCTTCCATTCGCCCATAACTAAAGCGAAGTAGTATTTTTGAACCGTTTTTTCACGGAATTGTGCTTGAAGGTGTCTTAGCGCCGAGCGCTTCTTAGCAACAAGCAAAATGCCAGACGTATCTCTATCGATACGGTGCACTAATTCAAGAAAACGAGCATCAGGGCGAAGAGCACGTAATGCTTCAATCGCGCCAAATTTTAATCCGCTACCACCATGAACAGCAGTGCCAGACGGTTTGTTAAGAATTAGCATGTGATCATCTTCATAAATGATGCACTGTTCTAATTCTGAAACCTTGTTGAGTTTCGTGCTCGGCACGTTCTCTTCTGTTTTCTCTTCAATAGTAACCGGAGGGATACGAACTAAATCGCCAGCTTTTAGTTTGTACTCAGCCTTGATGCGTTTTTTATTTACGCGGACTTCGCCTTTACGCACGATTCGGTAAATCATGCTTTTCGGGATGTTTTTTAATTGGTTGCGTAAGAAGTTATCAATACGCTGACCAGCCATATCTTCGTCAATGTCGACGAATTGGACTTGGGTTCTAATTTCACTCATTGCGCTATTGTATCACTGTCACTTTTGATAATTGAGATTTTCTTAGCCCTATTCCGAACTTATTTATCCCTAATCCTTACCGATCTATCCCAAAATGGTCATTGAAGTTCTATATTTCTTTGATTCTTCGAACAAAAAAGCATCAAGATTCCTGCAAATTAAAATATCAATTGATAAATTATTTATAGACAGTGAGTTAGAGCTATCAAAACCCAAACAAAAACTGTTTTTTTTACAGCATTCCGACAAAGCAGATTGCTGTGTTTACCGACCGCTGCTATAGTTCACAGCTGCTATCAGTGGTTTGACTATTATTTAAACAGTTAACCATTCATAAGCAAGTAAATGAGTAGATAACTCAGATTAGACAGTGCTGCAATCGGCGTAAGACACGGTCAACTGAGTTCCTTATCGCTCTACTCACGTACACTCATGTTGAGTATTCACCGCCACATCGCGGATCATAGGCTAACTCCCTATGATGACTGACGTGCCCCAGAGCATCCCTCTCCAGCCGGGAGGCTGCACCGATAAAGCCATGGGATCTGGCACCATGAGAAACGAAATAAAGCGATAAGAACAATGATGAAAATAAGAAAAGACAATGAGAATTTCTAAATGAAAAGAATGTTAATTAACGCAACTCAAAAAGAAGAGTTGCGTGTCGCTTTGGTTGATGGCCAACGACTGTTCGATCTAGATATCGAAAGTCCAGGTCACGAGTCAAAGAAAGCGAATATCTACAAAGGACGTATTACCCGTATTGAACCAAGCCTAGAAGCGGCATTCGTTGATTACGGCGCAGAACGTCACGGTTTCCTCCCTCTTAAAGAAATTGCCCGCGAATACTTCCCTGAAGGTTATACATACCAAGGCCGTCCTAGCATTAAAGAAGTGCTAAAAGAAGGCCAAGAAGTAATCGTACAAGTAGAGAAAGAAGAACGTGGTAGCAAAGGTGCTGCACTGACAACTTTCATCTCTTTGGCTGGTAGTTACTTAGTTCTTATGCCTAATAACCCTCGTGCTGGCGGTATTTCTCGTCGTATCGAAGGTGATGAACGCACTCAACTGAAAGCAGCATTAAGCACTCTTGAGCTTCCTCAAGGTATGGGCTTAATCGTGCGTACAGCGGGTGTTGGCAAAAGCGCAGAAGAGCTAGAGTGGGACCTGAATGTTCTATTGAACCATTGGGGCGCTATCAAGCAAGCTTCTGATTCAAATGCAGCTCCTTTCCTAATTCACCAAGAGAGTAACGTTATTGTTCGCGCAATTCGTGACTACCTACGTCGTGATATTGGCGAGATTCTAATCGACAGCAATACTATTTTTGAACGTGCACAAGCGCACATTCAATTAATACGCCCAGATTTCATGAATCGCGTTAAGAAATACGATGGTGAAGTGCCACTATTCAGCCATTACCAGATTGAAAGCCAGATCGAATCTGCTTTCCAACGTGAAGTTCGTCTTCCATCTGGTGGTTCTATCGTAATCGACCCAACAGAAGCACTGACTTCTATCGATATCAACTCTGCTCGTGCAACAAAGGGCGGCGATATTGAAGAAACAGCACTTAACACTAACCTAGAAGCAGCCGATGAAATTGCACGTCAATTACGTCTACGTGACCTAGGCGGTCTTGTTGTTATCGACTTTATCGATATGACTCCGGTTCGCCACCAACGCGAAGTTGAAAGCCGCCTACGTGATGCCGTTCGTCTAGACCGTGCTCGTGTACAAATTGGCCGTATTTCTCGCTTTGGTCTTCTAGAGATGTCTCGTCAACGTTTGAGCCCATCACTAGCAGAAGCAAGCCACCACATTTGTCCTCGTTGTACAGGTACTGGTGTTGTTCGTGATAACGAATCTCTAGCACTGTCTGTTCTACGTTTGATTGAAGAAGAAGCTCTGAAAGACAACACAGCACAAGTACTTGCTGTTGTGCCTGTTCCTATCGCGTCTTACCTTCTGAACGAAAAACGTCGCTCAGTAAACCACATCGAGAAGAACCAAGAAGTTAAGATCACTGTTGTTCCTAACTCTGACATGGAAACACCGCACTTTGAGGTTATCCGTGTTCGAGAAGGCGAAGAGTTCGATCTACTTTCTTACCTACTTCCTAAGAAGCTAGATGCTCTGAAAGAAGCAGAAAGCAAAGAACCTGCAGAACAAGCAATTCGTCCTAAGAAGATCGAAGAGCCAGCTCTGAAAGGCTTCGCTGCTCCAGCTCAATCAGCACCGACTCCAGCGCCAGCACCAAAAGCGGCACAAGAGAAGAAAGCTGAACCAGTAGCACAAGAACCAGGCCTAATTGGTCGCTTCTTTAAGGCTATCGGTAGTTTCCTATTTGGCTCTTCAACTCAAGAAGAGAAGCAAGAAGAGAAACAAACTGAAGAGAATCCTAAAAACAACCGCAATGGCAACCGTCAACGCCGTGACCGTAACGATAACCGCCGCCGTAACCAACGTGGTGAGCGTGGTGACAACCGTAACGATAACCGTGACAACAAACGCCGTCGCAAGCCTGCACGTGATGAGAAGTCTGAAGAGCAGAAAGATGCAGCTCCACAGCAAAATCGTCAACCTCGTAAGCCTAAGCAAGATCGCCGCAACAAGCAGCGTGATGAGCAGAAGCAACGCGAAGAGCAAGCACCATCTAAATTAGCAGAAGAAGGCCTACAGCTAGCGGCAGACGCACAAGCTGGTAAGTCAGATGCGCCAAAGGCTAAGCCTGAAGCGAAAGCTGCTAAGATCAAAGAGCGTCGCCAACGTCGTAAGCTGAACAAGCAAGTTCGTGTTAAAGACCAGCAAACTCAAGCAGACGCGGCTGAAAACTCAACTAAGGAACAAAAAGCACCATCTGTTTCTAAAGAGCAAGCAGCAGCGAAAAACAAATCAGTAGCGCAAGAGCAAAAAGTTGCAGAGCAAGTTGAAGCAACTCAAGCAAATGGCGAGCAATCTGAACAGGAAGAACCGAAACAACGTCGTAACCGTCGTTCTCCACGTCACCTACGTGCAAGTGGTCAACGTCGTCGTCGCGGTCGTGACCGTCGCCCTAACCCATTCCGCCTACGTAAAGGTGGTGTAGCATCTCCAGAGATGGCTATGGGTAAAGTGATGCCTCGCTTCATTCCAAAACCTCACCACAAGCAGGCAAAGCCTGAAGTGGCTGAAGTTCAAGTAGCAGCTGAAGCTCAAACATCTGTTCAAGAGCAGAATGTTCCTCTAGAGACGGCACCACAAAGCAACGTAACAATGACTGGCGGCTTCGCATGTCCAGAGCTTGCAATGGGTAAAGTTATCATCCGTCGTGAAGATGCTGCTGTTGAAGCTCAAGTAGCTGAGACTCCTGCTGCAGTTGAAGCTCCTGCAGTCGTTGAAGAAGCACCAGTGGTTGTTGAAACCGCGAAAGTTGAAGCTCCAGTGATTGCAGAAGCGACGAAAGTTGAAGCGCCTGTTGTAGCAGAAGCTGTGCAAGCAGAAGCAACACCAGTTGTTGAAGCTGAAGCGCCTAAAGCTGAAAGTGCAAAAGTTGAAGAAGCACCTGTTGTTAAAGCAGAAGCTCCTAAAGCGGCACCAAAGGCAGCTGTTGCTAAGAAGCAAGCCGGTTCACCAATGACTAAAGCTCCTGGTCCTCAAGAGATCAAAGAGATTGAAGTGATTGCAGCTCCGTTCCGCACTGAACGTTTTGTATCGAAAGGTGCAGGCAGTCAGGCAGCGTCGAACAAAGCTGGCGCGGCGATGACTAAGCCAAACTACTAGTGATTACTGATAGGTAATCGCGAGTAAATAGAATCAAAGGCTGCTTATTAAAGCAGCCTTTTTCATATCTACTAATCGAATAAAAATTAACAGATATATTACTCAAAGTTAGGTTCAACCTTGAACTTAATCACATTTTTGGGTAGCATTCGCGCACTTATCTTTTCGACACTTCGCTATTGCCGCTCTTTTCCATCACTGTTTGGCTACGCAATACACCCGTGTCGGTAAATCCATCTTAAGCATAGCTGAGCAAACATGTTCGAATTCCCACAATTTTCAAAGCACTCTGTAAAGAATGACGTGCTTTCAGGTCTTACAGTAGCCCTGGCTCTGGTACCTGAAGCTGTAGCATTCGCCTTTGTTGCTGGCGTTGACCCAATGGTTGGTCTTTATGCAGCATTCATCGTAGGTTTAATCACTTCTGTCTTTGGCGGCCGTCCAGGTATGATTTCTGGCGCAACCGGCGCAATGGCCGTTGTAATGGTGAGCCTAGTGGCAACCCATGGTGTTCAATACCTATTCGCAGCCGTTATGCTGGCTGGCCTTCTGCAAATTGCAGCAGGTGTATTTAAACTAGGTAAATTTATCCGTATCGTTCCACACCCAGTAATGATTGGTTTCGTGAACGGTTTGGCCATTGTTATCTTCCTAGCTCAACTTGGTCAATTTAAAGCGCCAGACGTAACAGGTGCGTTGACTTGGTTACCAAGCGGTCAAATGACACTAATGCTAGGTCTAGTAGCCCTTACAATGGCTATCATCCACTTCCTACCTAAGCTAACAACAGCAGTACCATCTTCATTAGTTGCTATTGTTACAGTAACGGCTTTGGTTGTGGGTCTTGACCTTGAAACTCGCACTGTTGTCGACTTCCTACGTACAATGTCTGGTGACGAAGCTGCTACGCTAGCGGGCTCTCTTCCAACATTCTCAATTCCTGCTGTTCCGTTTTCTTTAGATACACTACAGATCATCCTGCCTTACGCAATTATCCTTGCGGCTATCGGCCTGATTGAATCTCTGCTGACACTGACAGTACTAGACGAAATGACAAACACTCGTGGTCAATCTAACCGTGAATGTGTTGGTCAAGGTATGGCTAACGTAACGTGTTCTGTATTCGGTGCGATGGGTGGTTGTGCGATGATCGGTCAATCGATGATCAACGTAAACTCAGGTGGTCGTGGTCGTCTTTCAGGTATCGTCGCCGCAGTTGCACTACTGATGTTCATCCTGTTCGGTTCTGCACTGATTGAAATGATTCCTCTAGCAGCACTTGTGGGCGTAATGTTCATGGTTGTTATCGGCACATTTGAATGGGCAACCTTCAAGCTTGCGCGTCGCGTTCCTAAACAAGACTTCTTCGTTATCGTTCTTGTTACCGTAGTAACAGTACTGACTGATCTTGCTGTGGCAGTAGGTGTTGGTGTTGTCGCTTCTGCGCTAATGTTTGCTTGGCAACATGCTAAACACATCTACGCAGATACATCAGTAAACGCTGAAGGCTCAAAAGAGTACAAAGTTAACGGCCCAATCTTCTTTGGTTCAACGGCTAACTTCCTAGAGTTGTTTGACGCATACAACGATCCACAAGATGTAATCGTTGATTTCGCAAACTCACGCGTGACTGACCACTCTGCAATTGAAGCGATCGACACGATTGCTGACCGTTACGCGGCGCTAGGTAAAACACTTCACCTTCGCCACCTAAGCCAAGACTGTGTTGCTATGCTGCACAAAGCAGGTAGCTTAGTTGAAGCGAACGTTGCAGAAGACCCAATCTACAAAGTAATGTCTAAGTAATCTTAGCTGTAGCTTTAAGTTAGATTTAGAGAGGCCGACATTCAATGTCGGCCTTTTTTATACCTATCGGTCAGCCCTTACGCTGATAACAAAACGACGTACATTGTTCCTACACTACATCGAACGCAGTATCGCTTCGCTAGACTCTTCGATTAAATCCAACACCAATTCAAAACCATTTCCCTCACCATAATACGGATCGGGGATCTCTTGATATTGTGACTCTCCAAAGCTCAAAAATAATGCGAGCTTGTATTGGAGGTGAACTGGGCATTGGCTCATTAAGTCGTCTAAATTCGCCCTATCGGCCGCGAGTATCAGGTCAAATTCTTCGAAGTCATTATCTACCACTTTACGAGAAGTAATCCCCTTAAAGCTGTAGCCTCGCTTCTCTCCTGCAGATTTGGATCGCGAGTCTGGCGGGTTGCCTTGATGAAAACCAATCGTCCCCGCAGAGTCGACCACAACATCAATATCCAGCTGTTGCGCTTTCTTCCTTAGCACCGCTTCACCTGTTGGCGAGCGGCAAATATTCCCCATACAAACTACGAGTATCTTTTTCATCCCTAATCACCTGTTCTTCCGATGGTTTTTGCTATCGTTAAGTTAGGCTATGATAGACGCAATCACAACTTAAAAGGATTTGTTATGTCGACTGAAGACAACAAAGAACAACGCCACAAAGCAAGACAACAGAAAGTAAAAGAACAAGTCGATGCACGTGTCGCTGCAGCACAAGAAGTAAAAGGCCTATTGCTGGTCATCACGGGTAACGGTAAAGGTAAATCAACATCCGGTTTTGGTACGATTACACGTGCAGTTGGTCATGGTAAGAAATGCGCCGTTGCTCAGTTTGTTAAAGGTACCTGGGATAACGGCGAAAAAAACGTTCTGCAAAAGCTTGATGTCGAGTTCCAAGTCATGGGCACAGGCTTTACTTGGGAAACTCAGAACAAAGCGCAAGATATTGAAGCTGCGCAGCGTGTATGGAAAGAGTGCCAACGCATGCTGGCTGATGAGTCGATCGATGTGATTCTGTTTGATGAACTGACTTACATGGTTAGCTACGGTTACATCGAACTCGATGAAGTGGTTGAGGCGTTGAATAACCGCCCGAAGATGCAGTCTGTCATCATTACAGGTCGTGGCGCGCACCGTACTCTTACTGAGATAGCAGATACAGTATCTGAAGTTCGCAATGTGAAACACGCTTTTGAATCTGGTGTTAAAGCGCTACAAGGCGTTGACTGGTAATCACCTTCAACCAGAGATCCCCGACTCGGTCATTCTTCCCTCTCGAGGATGACGACCACTAGGCCGTTACGCTCTTGAACAAAGGACGACGGCCTATCGTCATTCCCTAGAGCGAGGGACGAGTGTCATAGGGAATCTCTCTTGAGTATTATCGAGCCAAAAATAAAAAGCGCCATTCCTACAACAGGAGTGGCGCTTTGTTCATTTTTAAATGAGATGAAGACTAGTTAAACAAACCTTTTAGTAGACCGTTTACTGCGTCTCTTGTTTTCTCATCTTTGATCTTGTCACCGTACTTTTCGTCTAACTTTTCTAAACCACGATCAATTTCTTTCTGTGCTTTCTGTTTCAATACATCATCAAAAACAAGTGCAAATTTCGGGGCTGCCCACTGACCTGTTACCTTAATTGGGATAGTCACATCTTTCAGGTCGTCGATGCTCTTACCGCCCTGACCTTCAAGTGAACCCACAATTGATGTACGCACAAGGAAGTCGACCGTTTCATTGATGAAGTTTGCTTTACCTTGACCTGTCACACGTAACAGTGGCGACTGTGCTGATAAGTCGTTAGTTGAAACCCAACCTTTATCCACTTTCAGCGTCGCTTTCATTGCACTGAAGTCCGTTTTTTGAGCTTCATTTGTGCTTTCAACTTTCTCGCCCTTGATCTTAGCGTAGTTTTCTCGAATCAGTTGAGCTACGTTGATGCCGTTAACTGCACCATCTTCAAAGTTAATCGCGATAGTACCGACTAGGTTTTTCTTGATACCCGTCGGAGTTAGACTCTTACCTTTCACGTTGACATCAATATTACCGGTACCTTCCAGCATATCGTTATCTGCAACATCAACCAGTAACGGTTGTACTTTCACGCCTTTGATTTTCTTCTTAGCCGTGTAAGTCGCTGGTGTTTTACGAGCGTCTAACTTTGCAGTAGCAGAAATAGAACCTTGGTAAAGATTCGAGGTGAATGAGGTTAGCTCTGCGATACCACGGTTAACCGAAAATGCGGTTTTAACATTCTGCATCTTCGCGTTGTTCGCCTTGAACTTATCAATCGTGATGTCACCTTTCACGTCTAACCTTTTCAGAGCCGACAGATCAGGTTCCACTTCTTTAGCTGGATCTGAACTACCAGAACTTGACGTTGAACCACCAGCAGAACCAGAAGGCGCTGTGCTCGCTGTTTCTGTTGTATTGCCTAAGCCTAAGAATTCATCTAAATCAATATTCGGGCTATGAAGAGAGAAACGAACCTTTGGTATTTCAGATAGGATTACGTCTGCTATACCGTCTAATGCAATAGCGTTAGCTTGTAGCTTCTCTAACACAAAGCTCAGGTGGCTCTTGTTAAGATCGAAGCTTAAGTCAGACAGCATGTCGACTTTCATTGGAGACTGAGGAAGCGTGTCGCCTTTGAATGTTGAGTCTAACGTTAACTTGTTCAGCGTTACTTTTGAAATCGCGCTATCAACAGTAAGTTCACCGCCACCTTTAAGATCAAGGTCAAGGCCAGCTGCATTACCGATTACAGCGTAAGTCAGTTGGTTTACCTTATCGAACTCAAACGTATTCAAGCCAATTTTTGCTGACTCAATCGACGTCGCTGGATCATTGAACTTAGCGTTTAAGTCGATATTACGAAGTGCGTAACTTGCAAAGCCTTCAGCTAATTTGAATTCTGCACTGCCTTGTGCAGAGAACTTCTGTTGATTGTTCTCACCAGAAGCCGCAAATGTCGCGGTTGTCCATGTATCAACGGCAAACTCAGAAAGATTCAAAGACACATCGTATAGCTTAGTGAATGAACCCGCTTGCTTGTCGTCCATTTCAAACAATGCGTTTGATACAGTTACGCCTGCAAGGTTGATCGTCCAACCCGATGCGTCTGTGGTAGTTTGCTCTTGAGGGGCAGGCGCTGATTCAGAACTTGTGCCTGCTGCAGGCTCAGATTCTTGAGGCGCTGACGCTTGCGTTAGTGCATCAATGTTCTTGCGACCATCTTTAAGCGTTTCTAAATAGAATTCTGCACCATCTAGAGTAATGTTGCCGATCTCTAGTTGGTTGCTAAATAGCGGAGTAACCGAAACGTCAACGCCAACGGTATCAACCTTAAATAGGTTAGGTTGCGTAAAACCTTCAGGGTTGCGTAATTCAGTTTGACCAAGTTCAAAGCCAATGGATGGGAAGAATTGCCAGCTGATATCACCCTCGATCACTAGCTCTAGGCCTGTGTGTTTTTGGGCTTGTTCGACAATTAATGGCTTAAATTGGTTGGGATTCACTAACAGCACTAGTGCCAGAATTGCTGCAACGACAACAAACACTGGTACAGCTATGAAAATGAGTAGTTTCTTCATCCGCATATTCCTTGCTTAGATTCCAAAAGAAAGTGGCACTATATAAGTGCCACTGATTCGGTAAAAAATAAAGCTAAGTGAGTCACTTAGGCAAAATTTTATTCGATTAAGACTTCAACAACTTCGCAATGTGCGCTTTTAGCACATCAATCGCAATACGGTTTTTACCACCACGAGGAACGATGATGTCTGCATGTTGTTTTGAAGGCTCGATAAACTGCATGAACATTGGACGTACTGTTTCTTGGTATTGCTTAAGTACAGTGTCCATTGTACGACCACGCTCTTCTACATCACGCTTAACACGGCGTAATAGACAGATGTCTAATGGTGTATCCATAAACACACTTGCGTGCATTAGTTTACGAAGACGCGGGTCTGTTAGAAGCAGAATACCCTCTAAAATGATCACTTTCTTTGGAGTAAGTGTAGTCGTTTCAGAAGTACGTGTGTGCTCTGTGTAGCTGTATTCAGGAACTTCTACGGCGTTGCCACTCATTAGCTGCTGTAGATGTTCACATAAAAGATCATGATCTAGTGCATTTGGGTGATCGTAGTTAGTTTTAACACGCTCTTCCATACTCAAGTGGCTTTGGTCGCTGTAATAGCAATCTTCCGTGATAACACCAATTTGATGGTCGCCTACTTTTTCGCGCAATTCATTATAAATTGTACTAGCAATCAGACTTTTTCCTGAAGCTGAAGCGCCAGCGATACCTACGATGACACATTGATTATTATCAGACATTAATTTTGCACCCGATATGGTTTGGTGGTGGGAAGAGATAAACCGCCTGATTATAGGGGCTAAAGCACATAGATTCTAGTCGCCATTTTAGCTAATTGCAGTCAAATTGATGATATCAATGCATTTAATGAATGCAATCGTTTGCTTTCAAATAACTTGCCTACAACTATTTGCACAAGCCCAATGGATATTGACTTAAATCCACCGCTGTTTATCTAATCCAAACTATATTTAAACGACTTTGTGATTAACTTGCGCTATTCAACCATAGATTCGTTATTCAACCATAGAGAAGTTAATCGCTTCTGGTCTCGCCTTGCCGGTCCAGAACATCTTCGCAGCCACATTCTCTGCAAGCTCTAAGTAGTGACGTGTATGTTCACTATCTGGACGACGAATCACCGTCGGGCAACCTGCATCGATATCTTCTCGCACATCAATATGAAGAGGGATCTGTGCCAAAATATCGAGGTAAAACTCTTCTGACATAGCTTCGGCACCACCAGCACCAAAGATATGCTCTTTCTCACCACAGTGACTACAAATATGATAGCTCATGTTTTCAACTAAGCCTGCGACTGGCACACTCACCTTATCAAACATCGCTACGCCTTTACGTGCATCCGCTAGCGCCAAATCTTGAGGAGTGGTCACCACTACAGCCCCGGTCACTGGGATCTGTTGCGATAACGTCAGCTGAATATCGCCCGTGCCCGGTGGCATATCAATAACTAGATAATCCAACTCTGGCCATACGGTTTCGTTAACAAGCTGACCTAAAGCCTTGGCCGCCATTGGACCGCGCCAAATCGCAGCGTCATCTTTCGACACAAGATAACCGATAGAGTGAGTGAAAATACCGTGCGCTTCGATTGGCATCATCCACTTGTTATTCTGGACTTCTGGTTTCGCATCTAATTGGCCAAGCATCATAGGTACAGAAGGACCATAGATATCCGCATCCAACAAACCCACTTTTGAACCAGACTTAGATAAAGCCAAAGCAAGGTTGACTGAAGTGGTCGATTTACCCACCCCACCCTTTGCAGATGTCACGGCGATGATGTTCTTCACCCCCTTCAATGGTGTCGCAACCGTGGTTTCTAACGCAGACGGCTTCACCTTCACTTCAAACTGAAAAGCGCTAACAAGCTGTTGTTCAATCTGAGAGTGAATCCACTGTTCCAATTCAACCGCAAGCTGATTAGCGGCAAAAGGTAAGGTGATAACAAATGATCCACGCGGATCAACCGATACAATATTTTGGTGTAGCGCCCACTCTGGGATGAGGATTGGTGACTCGAACTCATTCAACCATGAACAGAAATCTTGCTTAGAAGTAAAGTTACGCATTGGGACTCCTTTTTTTATTTATGCTATCACCCACGAGATGAAGACTGAACCCCTAAAAAACTAGGGGAATCCTTAGTCTGATACCTTGGCGTATCACACGTTATAAAGTAGTATTACCTCTCAAATTTATACCTATCAAAAAAGCGAATTATTAAGTATGGCAACTGATCCAAGACAACTTTTGGTAACTTGTGCGCTTCCGTACGCTAACGGCTCTATTCACCTTGGCCATATGCTTGAGCATATCCAAGCTGATATCTGGGTTCGATACCAGCGTCTACGTGGCAACACTGTAAACTTCATCTGTGCTGACGATGCTCACGGCACGCCAATTATGCTTAAAGCTCAACAGATGGGTATCACGCCAGAAGAGATGATCGCTGCTGTTAGTGAAGAGCACCAAAAAGACTTCGCTGGCTTTGATATCAGCTTTGATAACTACCACAGCACACACAGCGAAGAGAACCGTGAACTAGCTTCTCACATCTACTTAGAACTTAAAAAGAACGGCTTCATTTCTAGCCGCACTATTTCTCAGCTTTTCGATCCTGAGAAAGAGATGTTCCTGCCAGACCGCTTCGTAAAAGGTACTTGCCCTAAGTGTAAAGCAGAAGACCAGTATGGTGATAACTGTGATAACTGTGGTGAGACATACAGCCCAACTGAGCTAATTAACCCTAAATCAGCGGTTTCTGGCGCAACTCCAGTAATGAAAGACTCTGAGCACTTCTTCTTCGACCTACCTCAGTTCGAAAGCATGCTTAAAGAGTGGACTCGTTCTGGCTCTCTACAGAATGAAACTGCAAACAAAATGCAGGAATGGTTTGAGTCTGGTCTGCAACAGTGGGATATCTCACGTGATGCACCTTACTTCGGCTTTGAAATCCCAGGCGAAAAAGACAAGTTCTTCTACGTATGGCTAGACGCACCTGTTGGCTACATGGCTTCTTTCAAGAATCTATGTGACAAACGTGACGATCTAAACTTCGATGAATACTGGAAGAAAGACAGCACAACTGAGCTTTACCACTTCATCGGTAAAGACATTGTTTACTTCCACAGCCTATTCTGGCCAGCAATGCTAGACGGCGCAGGTTTCCGTAAGCCAAACAACGTATTCGTACACGGCTACGTAACAGTGAACGGTGCGAAGATGTCTAAGTCGAAAGGCACATTCATCAAAGCAAGCACGTACCTAAACCACCTAGACCCTGAGTGTCTACGTTACTACTACGCTGCGAAACTAAACAGCCGCATCGATGACTTAGATCTTAACCTTGAAGACTTCACTCAACGTGTAAACGCTGACGTAGTAAACAAGATTGTTAACCTAGCTTCTCGTAACGCTGGCTTCATTACTAAGCGTTTTGAAGGCAAGCTAGCTGCTGAATTTGCAGAGCCTGAGCTATACAACGAATTCGTTGCTGCTGCTGAGCGTATCGGTGAGCTATACGAAACTCGTGAATTCAGCCGTGCTATCCGTGAAATCACTGCACTAGCGGATAAAGCTAACCAGTACATCGACGAAAAAGCACCTTGGGTTCTTGCAAAAGAAGAAGGCAAAGAAGCTGAGCTTCAACAAGTTTCTTCTGTAGGTATTAACCTATTCCGCGTACTGATGGCTTACCTGAAACCAGTGATGCCAGAGCTTGCAGCTCGCACTGAAGCTTTCCTAAACGAAGAGCTAACGTGGGAAGCGATTGCTACTCCGCTAACTGATCACGAGATCACTAAGTTCAAAGCGCTATTCAACCGCATTGACCCTAAGAAAGTGGAAGCAATGGTTGAGTCTTCTAAAGAAGATGCAGCCGCTGAAGCAGCAGCGAAAGAAAAAGCAGAAACTGAAAAAGAGCAAGCAAGCCAAACTGAGCTAGACAAAGAGCCAATCGCAGACGAGATTGAGTTCGATGCCTTTGCAGCAGTAGACATGCGTATCGCTCGTATCATCTCTTGTGAAGAAGTACCAAAAGCGAACAAACTACTGAAGTTCCAACTAGACATCGGTGGTGAGACTCGCCAAGTATTCTCTGGTATCAAATCAGCATACAAACCTGAAGAGCTAGAAGGCAAGCTAACTGTAATGGTAGCAAACTTAAAACCTCGTAAGATGAAGTTTGGTATGTCTGAAGGCATGATCCTAGCAGCGGGCCCTGGCGGCAGCGACCTATGGATCCTTGAGCCACACGAAGGTGCTCAACCTGGTATGCGTGTAATGTAATTCTGACTCCAGTCAGATAACAAGCACCCATCACTAAATCCCTAATGCATTTTTGACTTGAAAGAGTTAATCAGCATTGGGGATTTTTTATATCTACCGAAAATTAGCGTTCTCTGTTAGAGTCGCCGTCAACTATGCTATGTAGAGTAGAAATTGGTTCGTCGACAAAAATAGGCTAAACCAACACCTCTTTACTCTAAAACCCTTTTTAGGAATCCCCAGTGACTAACAACGAAATCTTGCGTCGTATTCAACACGCACTAAACCTTAAAAATGCACAAATCATCAAAGCTATCGAACAAGCTGATGTGACTGTTGCTCATGACCAAGTGATTAACTGGCTAAAAGATGACAACGACAAGTCATGCTCTAAGATGAAAGATAAAGAGTTAGCGGTATTCCTAAATGGTTTCATCAACCTTAAGCGTGGCAAAAAAGAAGGCGAGCAACCTAAACCTGAAGTTGCACTGACGAACAACATGATCTTCATGAAGCTTCGTATCGCATTGAACATGAAAGCAGAAGATGTTTTGGACGTACTAGAAGTGGTTGGCATTAGCTTGAGCAAGTACGAAATCGGCGCTTACTTCCGCAAGCCAGAAAACAAAAACTACAAAGTGTGTGAAGACCAACTACTTTGCGATTTTCTAAACGGTGTGCAATTTACCAACCGTCCAGACTCAGAAGAGTTTGCGGGTTAAGTTACTACTCCTAGATAAATTTTAAGTTGCTACACATAGATAAATTACTCGTCATAGGTAAGTAACTGACCCACTGATAATTTTCTAGTAACGACAGATAAATAAAAAGCGGCGAGATAATTGAATTATCTCGCCGCTTTTTCGTTTTCTTTACGTCACTGACTAAACAGGAACAACAATAGTAAACCTATGCCTTAGCTGTCGTCTTCAGTGAAGTTCGTCGGCAATGTCGTTTTCATCTCATTCCAAACTTGTGCACTTGCGATACCGTAGTTACGAATCACTAATGGCAAAGTTTCGCGCTCGCCACTTTCACAGATAATGAACAACTCTTTATAAAAGTCCATCGCTAAACGTCGTGCTTCTGGGTTAGAGAAGTAGTAGCTACCGATACGGTCATAAAGTTTACGCACACCGTTAAAGATTAGGCCATAAATCTGGTTGCCTGAGTGGAATGCCAAACGTTGGAAAAGCATGTAATCATAGAAGTTGAAAGTCTTCGCGATTAAGATCGTCTGACGTTTCGCTTCATCTTTTTCTGAATCTTCTTTTACCGCTTGTTTGATCTTGTCAGCGTATGGCGACGATTCTAGGAACTCATCCCAAGTTGGTGCCGCAAGTAGCGCTTCACAAGATTCAATCACGTTACTGATAGTACGCTCTGAAGCTTCTTTGTTTGCTTTGAATGCATAACGCATAAAGATCGGGCTGATATTAGTACGAGCAGCAAGCAGGTCTTCTACCATTTTGCTTGCGTTATCAACGTCCAACGTCATTAGCGTATCAAGGATATGAAGACCTGAGGTTTCCATAAACTGGTTAACTTTAGTTGGTTTGCCATGTTGGATTGTCAACCAACCATCACGAGCAAGACGTTGTAGTACTTCACGAAGCGTAGTACGTGTAACACCAATCAGCTCAGAAAGCTCACGCTCTGCGGGCAAGATAGAACCTGGAGGGAAACGGCCATTCCAAATACTTTCAATGATATACTTCTCTGCAAATCCTGCCGGGCTCTTCGCCTTAATGACCATCTACACTTCAATCCAATTTAATTATTCTGTTCTAATTTACTCATCATACCACTAGTTCACACCTAGCGGAAACACCCTCAAAAATTTTACTCACCCTAAACACCGTTAGAGTTATAACTCTAAAGTTCAGCACACGTTTGCACCTCAGGTTTGTAAAGCAAGCGACTCTAAACCACCATTTAAACAAACCGTTAACACAACAATTTTTCTTTAAAATCAATGGGATTGGTCATATTTTTAAAGCTATTAATTTGCAATATTAAGTTGTAATAATCATATATAAGCCGTCGTTATTCTGTAATTTTCAATCATTTCGCTGAAATATTGATTCTAGTCGGTTTTTATCACATTTTAAGTGGTATGCTTGCGCTACTTTGATCGCGTTTCTCAACAAAAAAGAGGTATTTTTAGGGCTACAGGGCTTTTCCTGTTGACTAAATGTTATCTAAGAGTAAAGTTGCGCTCAAAAATAAGCAGTGCTTGAGTTTCTAAGGGAGTGACTTGGCAAGACCACAGAACATTACATGGAATGTAGTTTTTCTAAGTCACTGTTAGTCATAGTTTTTAACAATTTCTATAGCTCGATTCTCAAAATGTTGTATTGCTTGTCTATTCATAATCAACATAAAAGAGTATTAACATGCCGATGTCTCTCGGAAACGCTTTTATCAAGAACTTCCTTGGTAAAGCTCCTGATTGGTATAAACTTGCCATCATTTCCTTTTTAATCATCAACCCGTTTGTTTTCTTCCTAGTTGACCCATTTGTTGCGGGCTGGCTATTGGTGGTTGAGTTTATTTTCACTCTAGCTATGGCTCTCAAATGCTACCCACTTCAACCGGGTGGTCTATTAGCTATTCAAGCAGTCGCCATTGGCATGACCAAACCAGAAATGGTTTATCACGAGCTGCAAGCAAACCTTCCTGTATTACTCTTGCTCGTATTCATGGTTGCTGGCATTTACTTCATGAAAGAACTGCTTTTGTTCATTTTCACGAAGATCTTGCTTGGCATCCAATCTAAAATTTTACTCTCCGTTGCCTTCTGTGTTGCTGCCGCTTTCTTATCAGCATTCCTAGATGCACTAACAGTAATCGCCGTAGTTATTAGCGTTGCGGTCGGCTTCTACTCTATCTACCACAAGGTTGCATCAGGCAAGGGCACAACGTCTTCGCACGATCATACTCATGATGAAGAGATCTCAGAGCTAACTCGTGATGACCTAGAAAACTACCGTGCTTTCCTACGTTCACTGCTAATGCACGCTGGTGTAGGTACAGCACTGGGTGGTGTAATGACCATGGTAGGAGAACCACAAAACTTGGTAATTGCTAAGCAAGCAGGTTGGGAGTTCGGTGAATTTATCATCCGTATGCTGCCAGTAACACTACCTGTTTTCTTCTGCGGTATTTTAACTTGTACACTTGTCGAGAAATTCAAAGTGTTTGGTTACGGTGCTCAACTACCAATGAATGTTCGCCAAATCTTAGTTGAGTTTGACAACAAAGAACGTGCAAACCGCACAAAGCAAGACGTAGCAAAACTATGGGTTCAGAGTGCAATCGCAGTTTGGCTGATTGTTGGCCTTGCGCTTCACGTCGCTGAAGTAGGTTTGATTGGCCTTTCAGTGATCATCTTGGCAACGGCATTTACTGGCGTTATCGAAGAGCACTCAATGGGTAAAGCCTTTGAAGAAGCACTGCCATTTACCGCACTTCTTGCCGTCTTTTTCGCGGTTGTTGCTGTAATCATCGACCAAGCTCTATTTAAGCCAGTAATCGATGCTGTACTTCACGTTGAAGATAAAGGCGCACAGCTCGCACTCTTCTATGTTGCCAACGGTATCTTGTCGATGGTTTCAGATAACGTATTCGTAGGTACGGTTTACATCAACGAAGTGAAAACTGCACTGGTTGAAGGCATTATCACTCGTGACCAGTTTGACCTACTTGCTGTTGCTATCAACACTGGTACTAACCTACCTTCTGTTGCTACACCAAATGGCCAAGCTGCATTCCTATTCCTATTAACATCAGCACTTGCTCCGTTAATTCGATTGTCTTACGGTCGCATGGTTATCATGGCGCTGCCATACACCATCGTATTGGCACTGGTTGGCCTAGCAGGCATTGTGTTCATCGTAGAGCCAATGACAGCATGGTTCTACGATGCTGGTTGGATCATTCAACGCACTGGTGAAGTCGTCGCTCCAGTTATCTCTGGTGGTCACTAATCCGATTTTGTGTTGCGAAACACAATAAGTGTATCTAACTAATCAAAAATATTAGTTGATTAGGAAACTTATCCAAGATAAAAAGCTCTGAGTAATCAGGGCTTTTTTATTTTATAGACAGGATTCAATTCGTGAACTTTTTAGCAATGATCAAAGACTTCTCTAAGGGACGTTTATCTTGGCTTTTACTGCTGGCTTTTATTGTCTTTTTTGAAGCGTGCGCTCTCTTCTTCCAACACGTGATGATGCTTGGTCCTTGCGTGATGTGTATCTATGAGCGCGTTGCTATGCTCGCTATCGGTGTTGCCGCCATGATTGGTGCGATTGCCCCGAATAACCCAATATCACGCTGGTTAGGCCTTGCTAGCTGGGGATTTGGCGCATACAAAGGTTTGATGCTTGCTTTAGAGCACGTCGATTACCAGTTCAATCCGTCCCCTTTCGCAACCTGCGACTTATTCGTAACCTTCCCTAGCTGGGCGCCTTTAAACCAATGGGCTCCGTGGATGTTTGAGGCTTACGGCGATTGCAGCAAGGTTGTGTGGCAGTTCTTCGATCTTTCTATGCCTCAGTGGCTAGTAATTATCTTTGCAGGTAACTTGGTTGCTTTCGGTATTGTGGTTATTTCTCAATTTGTGAAGTCGAAAAAGGACTTGCAGTAAGCCGTTGACACTTGGACAACAAAAAAGTCGACCACGAGGTCGACTTTTTTATTACTTAAGCTTTTGAACATATTAAGAGAGTCTGTTATTCACACAAACTAAGTTGCTCAACAAGCCGTGATTAGCTGCTTTTACCGCAGCATTGTTTAAACTTCTTGCCGCTTTCACAAGGGCAAAGGTCGTTTCGACCAATGTCTTTAAACGGGTTCACGCTCTGGGACTTATTGCCCAACATAGCTTCATCCGCTGCCATTGCCACTTCTGAGATCATCAGATCGACTTGACCCACTAAATCGGCAAGCGATGGTGGGTTAGTAAGCCCTGCAGCGATCATTTGTTGTTGAGTTTGCTCTTCATCAATCGCAAGCATCAAGGTGGTTAAGAGCGCTTGCAACATGCGCAGAGTACCATCCGCGACTGTCACGCTCTGCCACTGCTCTTCCACTGTTGGCCAAACCATCATGAAGCCTTCAGAAAAATCAGCGAACTGTTCGTTAAAGTCACCTTCAGCCAGTACGTCTGTTAATAGGTATTCATTACGCTGAATCAGGTTGTGCTGGCGATTAATCTGTTCTGTCACCGTTGTTACCAGCTCTTTACCCGCTTCAGGCGCAACGATAACCAGCCACTCTTCTGGATCGAGTGGTTTGGTCGCTAAGTTAGAGGCAAGGATTGCACCTTCCATAAACTGCGGAGTAATGTCAGTGATTGATTCTGGTAGGCTTAATAATTGATATGTCATGAAAGCTCTGGATATTGGGCATTTTCGATATTATAACGCCATCCTCCCAAAGATGTCGCTATTAAGAGACGAAACCATCATTAAGACATGCACCACACTCATAGTGACAATTCTGTAAGCACACCGTACAATCACGCCTCGAATTTTTCGGTTCATTCAGTTTTGGTAAAGCAACATGCGCGTAATACTTGGCCCTATGGAGGGCGTTCTAGACCACCTAATGCGTGAAATTCTCACAGAGATTAATGATTACGATCTCTGTGTGACAGAGTTTGTGCGCGTCGTAGATCAACTTCTTCCCCCGCATGTGTTCCACCGTATTTGCCCTGAGCTACATCAAGGCTCTCAGACCATGGCTGGTGTGCCAATCCATCTCCAACTTCTAGGGCAACACCCAAATTGGATGGCCGAGAATGCTTTTCAAGCTGCTAGCTTAGGCGCGAAAGGGATCGATCTTAATTTTGGTTGCCCAGCAAAAGCGGTCAACAAAAGTAATGGTGGCGCTTCATTGCTAAAAGAGCCAGAGCTCATCTATCAAGTGGTGAACGCCTGTCGAGAAGCGGTACCGGCACACATTCCTGTGTCCGCAAAGATTCGATTAGGTTGGGAGCATCCGGAAGAGTGCTTTGAAATCGTCGATGCCATCGAACAAGCCAAAGCTGACGAACTCACCGTGCATGCAAGAACCAAAGTTGGCGGCTATAAAGCCAGCGAAATCAAATGGGACTTCATCAATCAAATAAGAGAAAAAACATCTCTGCCGTTGATTGCTAATGGGGAGATCTGGAACTATCAAGATGGTCAAGATTGCATAGAAGCAACAGGCGTCGATTCATTAATGGTCTGCCGTGGTGCTTTCAATATTCCAAACCTTGGTAACGTCGTTAAGCACAACCACCAGAAAATGCCGTGGGATAAAGTCATTGAACTTTTGCTGCGCTATTCAGAGTTTCAAATTAAAGGGGACAAAGGCATGTACTACCCCAATAGAGTGAAGCAGTGGTTTGTTTATCTAAGTAAAGGCTACCCTGAAGCGAACGAACTGTTTAAAGAAATTCGTACTTTCAAAAAGGCGCCACCGATTGTAGAACGCCTTAAGCGTTATCAAGAAGAACGCCGCCAACCTGTTTAAGATTATGTTTAGGGTTAAATACCCAACGCTACAAACGTGTTTACCGGTGCAAATAAGCTTTGCTTGGTAGACACGTTCGCTCTTCCCTCTTTCATTTTCATACAAAGCATCGATTCAATAACGTGGTTAAAATTCAAGACGGTCTTTACCCGTCGTCTTAGCCACGTACAGCTTTTCATCGGCGTACTTAAATATCTCATCGAAGTTAAGTTTACTTTGCTCAGTTTCAACAATGCAGACACCGCCAGACACCGTAAATCCATTTGGAATAATGTCGGCTGAAGTGGAACAAATCGCATTCTTCACTCGCTCTAATGTTCTCATCAAAGTTTCACGATCTTCGCCTTTCATATAAACGACAAACTCTTCACCGCCAAACCGTGCTGCAACGTCACTGCTTCGAATACTGTTGCTGATCTGACGCGACATATAACGAATCACATCATCCCCCTTATCGTGGCCGTAGGTGTCGTTAATTGACTTAAAATCATCAATATCGAAGACGGTTAATGCAAACAGTTGATCGTGCTCTACACTGCGCCAGAACGCTTCTAAGCCACGACGATTCAATAACCCTGTCATAGGGTCTTTGGCTGCGAGATCTTTGAAGTAACCACGTTCAATATTGGAATTGACGTAGAAGAAGATGGTTACTGAGAACAGATACACAATGATGGCAACAATAAGGCTGTCTTTCTCGTAGACGAAAAAGTGCTCAACCTCTTTCGCGATGTCTAATTTGTAATACATCGCATGGTGAGACGAGACACCATCCAGTTTGATCTCGTGATAAAAAGCCGCAGAATCTACCGGAGTCGCTAAAGTGGTATCAATGATATCGATCCGACCTGCAAGATGCTCATTCGAGTTTGCGAGCAGCTTGTCAGCATTAATATCCACCGACAGCATTCCTTGGTGAACGCCTTTATGGAATACAGGGATCGTCATACTGATTATACGGTCAAGGGAATCAAAACGATAACCAGGGCCTGAAAGGGTAAGTTGGTCAGGGTTGTTGGCTGTTTTCTGCCAATAAGGACGACTCTTTATGGTCGAGAGTAACTCTTTGCTCAGCCCTTTGGCAAAACCTTCAGGTGAAGAGATCACATAGCCGCTCGTATCAATAAAGTGCACGCCGGCATGGTATTCATCAAGCTGGGATAAAAATGAAAGAATAGGAGCTAACGCTATTTTTTCTGACGCGCTCTTATAACTATCACTGCTTTCAGAACAAAGAGACTCTTGACCAATTAGCATATAGTCGATATCGACAGAGGGAATGTCTGAGGTTTTACCGTCGGCAAGTAGCAATACATCAATAGGCCAGATTTGGCAAAGACCATCCACAACATGTTTGTTGTGATCAAGAAAGAGAGGGTTTCCTGATTTATAATAGTTGGAGAAGCTGTAGTCTAGGGCTGTCGCCACTTTTGTGGTTCTTTTGAACACATCTTCAATACGATGAAACTCACTACTGATATCTTTTTCTACCGCGTCAAAATGATTCTTTCCTATTAGGCCAAGTAACATCGCGGCGATCACAGCGGGAAACCCGAAAACAAAGGTTAGGCTAAAGTGCCTATTTACTTTCATATAATGTGCTCTTAGCGTTCAGCTATTTTCATTTTCCCCATTAATATTATTACATTAATCGGCAATTCGCTCGACGTAAAATAATGTAAATTGATATTAACGACACACCTAACGGTCAAATAACCGCTTACAAATGAATAAAATAGAGAAGCGCCAACATATAGAGCAGGTGAGTTTGTTATCTGAGCCCATTTCAATGCTGTTAATAATATGACTTATGGCCTATTCATAGACAGAACCTTAA
>NZ_JBFRVF010000086.1:0-1423 GCF_041475025.1 Vibrio sp. 10N.222.49.C12
AATCGAGTAGGAGGAGGCCTCACGGCCTCCGTCCTCTCACACCACCGTACAAGCGTGGGTCGCATACGGCGGTTCCGAATATATTTTCAGTGACTCATACCCATCTCCCAATGAGTACAGGCCCAACTCCTCGAACCATTTTATTGGCATGGCGTGATTTAACTGCGGCGTTAAGGCCAAGTGCCACCACCCTTTATCTGACATCGCTACCTTCCACGCATTGCGCTCCGTTACACCTTGTTGTTGTAACCATGTCGCTATGCCGTATCTGCGTTTGCGTTGTTTTAAGCGGTAACATCGTAGCCGTCGCCGTATCCATTCGTCTAAGCGCTGCAAGCTGCTTTTCCGTATGGCGAGTTTGAAGTAGTGTTGCCAACCTCTTAGGTATTGAGTTAGTTCCGCTATGACTGCTTGCAACTCTCGCCCTCGGTTTCGCTTCGTTATCTGCCGCACTCGCTTCTTCATTTGAGTTTGTGCTGCCTTCGATAGATGGATTGTTCCATCTATCCCGAAGCGGTGGCTTAAGTAAGTCCGCTCTGTCACTCTTGTCGCACCACTTTTCTCTCGATTTACCGTGAGCTTCAGCTTTTGCTCCAAGAACTCCGTTATCGACTCTTTAACTCGATAAGCGGCTTCTTCACTATGAACGTAGATTTGGCAGTCGTCTGCATATCGACAGAACTTATGCCCTCTGCGCTCTAACTCTTTATCCAGTTCATCTAATACGATATTGGATAGCAACGGGGATAATGGTCCACCCTGTGGTGTCCCTCTTTGTCTCTGTTCAACCATCCCGTTTCGCATTATGCCTGCCTGTAGATATGACCTGATGAGCTTCAACACTCGTTTATCACTGATGTCCTGTGACAGTCTGTACATCAGTCTATCGTGATTCACTGTGTCGAAGTATTTCGCTAGGTCGATATCTACAACATAACCTCGACCTTCTCGGATGTAATGACTGGCTGCCGTTAATGCATGGTGCGCACTGCGGTTTGGTCTAAATCCGTAACTGCTATTGGAGAACTTGGGGTCATAGATATCTGACAGTACTGAGGTCATTGCCTGTTGGACAACTCTATCAAGCACGGTTGGGATACCTAGTTGCCTTACGCCACCACTAGGTTTAGGGATTTCTACACCAAGTACCGGTTGAGGTTGGTAGCTTCCTTCCAGAAGACTCTGGCGAAGCGCTTGCCCATTTGAAGCCTGTCGAAGTGTTGAGATAGTCGCATCTATGTCGAGTTTGTCGACACCTGCACATCCTTTGTTCTTCTTCACTCTTCGTAGAGCTTGATTCAAGTTGGTTGAAGAGCAGATTTGCTCCATCAACGACGTTGAGATCACCAAGACTCGTCCTCCTGTTTACGCCAATCATGCTTGTCATTCTTCATCACCATGAGCTTTACTTGCTGTATCGCCC
>NZ_JBFRVF010000087.1:0-11704 GCF_041475025.1 Vibrio sp. 10N.222.49.C12
GAACCCGATGTATCGCTCCAGCTTTCTTCTAAAAAGCTATTAAGACTCTTTAAACCACCGTGTTTTTCTTTAGATCACAGAGTTTAAAGACGACCTTAAGGGTCACGCTCTTTCTTTAATGCTGCGAAGCATAATCCCCCCAAAAAGCAAATAATCCTCCATCATGGTGGATATTTTTTTGTCTTAAATTTTTCTTAGCAACTGGAATGCTAGTAAACATCAGGTCTCTGAAGCAGATACTTGAGGTTTTTCACATCTATAAACAGACTTATCCACAAAATGTTAGGTGTGGATAACTTGGTTGATAAAGTTGTTTCAGGCTTAATTCTTTACCTATCCCTAAAAGATCTTTCTTGTTTTCAATATATTAGATGAATTGCAGCGATCGTAACTTGTTGTTTTTTATCAGGTTGGATGCCTATCTTGGATTTAATAAAAGATCGTTAACTTGTTGTTTTTTGATCTTAATCATTTATCGGTACTGTGTTTAACTTTGCTCGGGTGTCGGAAGTTTACGAGAGTTCTGAATTTTTTCCACATTGTTAGAATTGAGAACAAGGTCAAACATTGTTCTAAAATTATGTGCAACGAGTTGTCTTAAATATTGGACTATCGATGTGGGTGTCGCTGTCAATCGTTGATACCAAAAGGGCTAGGCGTCTCTTGGTAGTCCTTTCTCTACTATACGTATCAGTCTGTGCTTTTTGGTGGAGATTTTGCTGTTACTTTTTTGCACACAGCTATTTTTCTGCGTAGAGCTATCTTCTTGCACACTGCTAGCGTTGGGTAACTGCTGTAGTTGTTTATTCAAAGCCCACTCAATATGCACATCAAGCATTTCGTTTTTGCCTTGATGAGACTCCAGGGTTTCAATAATGCGTTGTTGAAATGGTGCATTGCCCATCGCAACAAAGATATTGCGTAACCACTGGGTGTGGCCGATACGTCTGATTGCTGAGCCTTCCATTTTCTTTAGGAAGGTTGCTTCGTCCCAACTTGAAAGTGAAACCAGATCGGCTTCTTGGAAATCTTCTCTGCGGTGAAAGTCTGTTTGCTCTGTGAGTTCGGCATGACGATTCCACGGGCAAACTAACTGACAATCATCGCAACCGTAGATACGGTTACCAATGGCATCTCTATACTCTTCAGGGATCACACCATCATATTCAATGGTTAAGTACGAAATACATTTGCGCGCATCAACCACGCCATCAGCAATAATGGCACCCGTTGGGCAAGAAGTGATACATGCGGTGCATTTGCCGCACTCATCAACACTGGGTTCATCCGTGGGAAGAGGGATGTTAACTAACAGCTCCCCTAGAAAGAACCAAGAGCCAGCGTCTTTATCAAGAATTAATGAGTGTTTACCTGTCCAGCCCAACCCTGCTTTTTGAGCGAGTGGTCTTTCCAAAATGGGCGCTGAATCGACGAAAGGGCGTGAGTCTAAACCCTCGACCTCTTTTTCAATTCTTTGTCCTAGCTTTTTCAACTGGTTACGGAACAATTTGTGATAGTCGCGGCCTAAAGAATAGCGGCTGATGTAGCCTTGAGTGGTATCGCTTAGGTTAGAGGCGAACTGAGCTTCTGGTGGTAGGTAGTTCATTCGAGCGCTGATCACTCGAATTGTGCCTGGGTGAAGTTCATCAGGACGTGCACGCATCATCCCATGTCGAGCCATCCAATCCATTTCGCCGTGGTTGCCAGCATCTAGCCATGCTTGAAGAGGGGCTTCGTGTTCACTTAAATCAACATCGCAGATGCCAACTTTTTGAAAGCCCAGCTCTTTTCCCCAGATTTTAATTTTTTCAGCAAGATGGTCTAGATTCATGGCTTATTTCTTATTTTCTCTGTTTTACAATTAGAGATAAGGCTAATTAAAATTAGGTTCGGCAAAAATGGGGGCGGATCTTAACGGATCTTAGTGGTGTTGACCAGAACAGACGCGTTTTGAGCAGTATTTTTCATAGAACTTACACTTGAGTGCTTGTCTCCCAAAAGCATCACGGTTTACTATTCTTGTTCTTTTGATTTTTATATAGTCAACGATCGATTTTTAGAGAACGTATTCATGAGCACGAAACAATTTACTTTGAAAGATGAAAAAGCAACGATTCAATTAGGAACGGAGCTTTCTAATCTTTGCTCACAGCAGACGACTATTTATCTGCATGGTGATCTTGGCGCAGGCAAAACGACCTTTAGTCGTGGCTTTGTAAAAGCGCTTGGCCATCAAGGAAATGTAAAGAGCCCAACGTATACTCTAGTTGAACCTTATCAACTTGCAGATTGGCAGGTGTACCACTTTGACCTTTATCGCCTAGCCGATCCTGAAGAGTTAGAGTTTATGGGAATTCGTGACTACTTTACTCCGGATGCTATCTGTTTGGTTGAATGGCCTGAGAAAGGTTATGGGATGCTACCAGAAGCCGATTTGGATATTGATATTCGTTACCAAGACGATCACCGTATTGTTTCTTTAACCGCTAATAGTGAATACGGACAGCGCTTACTTAGTCAGTTGGAGTTATGTTGATTTCTAAACGCCTTATTTCAACAGTGGCCATGATGGCTGCTGTTTTTTCTATACTGTTTTCTTCACTTGTTTCTGCAAACTCACTGAAAAGTTTAAGGGTTTGGCCTTCTCCAGAAGGAACTCGTGTGGTTATCGACTTAAAATCAGAAGCGGACTTTAGCTATTTCACCCTGAGTAGCCCGAGTCGCTTAGTGGTTGATTTAAAAAATACCAGTCTTGCGACTAAGTTACCGGTCGAGGTGAAAGACAGCCCTGTTCTATCTAAGATTCGTAAGAGCTCACCGCCAGACAAAAACACCTATCGCTTGGTTTTTGAGTTAAAGCAGTCGTCTAAAGCAGAATTATTCAAACTGAGCCCGACCCCAGGTGGTCAGTATGGACACCGTTTGGTGATCGACTTACCTCATGGTGCGGCAAGTAAAGCGACATCGACACCGAGTAAGCCAACGGTAAGTAAGAACATTAATCAGGTTAAGCGCCAGAAAGATATTCTAATTGTGATTGATCCTGGCCACGGTGGTGAAGACCCAGGTTCGATTGGTCCTACGCGTAAATACGAAAAAGACGCGACTCTGAGTATTTCTAAGAAGTTAGCAGCTCAACTGAATGCGGTCCCGGGGATCAAAACTCGTATGACTCGTAATGCTGATTACTTTGTGAACCTGAATCGACGTGTTGCGATTGCTCGAGAGAATGAAGCTCACCTGTTGATCTCTATTCACGCCGACGCCTTTACGACGCCTCAACCAAGAGGTGGTTCAGTGTTTGTATTGAACACTCGACGCGCAAATACAGAGATCTCTCGTTGGATTGAGAATAAAGAGAAACAGTCTGAATTGCTTGGTGGTAGCGGTGCAGCGTTCACAAGCAATATTGATGATAAGAACGTAAACCAAACCCTGCTTGATTTGCAGTTTAGCCACTCTCAAAAAGAGGGCTACAAACTGGCAACGGCAATTCTGTCTGAAATGGGTAAGGTTGCGAAACTGCACAATAGCAAGCCGATTAACACCAGCTTAGCAGTATTACGTTCACCACAGATCCCATCAGTACTGGTAGAGACAGGTTTTATTTCGAATCCGACGGAAGAGAAGCTTCTTTTCCAACGTTCGCACCAAGATAAATTGGCACGAGCAGTGACTAAAGCGGTGGTTAAGTATTTGAAGGCTAACCCGCCTGAAGGGATTATCTTGTCTAACGCAACGTCATCAACGGGCAGCGTGAGCCAACATAAAGTCTCTCGTGGTGAGTCTTTGTCTGTGATTGCGAGCAAGTATGGTACGTCGACACAGACGTTGATGAAGTTCAACAATCTGAAATCGAGCAGCCTAGCAATTGGCCAAGTACTTAAGATTCCAGGCAGTGCTTCAACTTCATCATCAAGCAGTGCGGTTAAAACGAAGACCATCACTCACACGGTTAAGTCTGGAGAGTACCTAGGTAAGATCGCCAGCCGCTATAAAGTGTCGGTGGCTGATATTAAACGTGAGAACCGTTTGAAATCAGAGACGGTGAGAGTAGGCCAAAAGTTACGTATTACGGTTGAAGTTAAAGATGTTCCTCTGCGCAAACACAAAGTTGCAAGAGGTGATTACCTTGGCAAGATTGCTTCAAAATATGGCGTGAGCGTCAACAGCATTCGCCAAGCGAATAAGCTAAGATCTGACAGTCTAGCTATCGGCCAAGTGCTGATTATTCCTCACAAGTAGTCTTGGGAATGCTAAACAGCTTCAGGTATATCAATGATAAAAAATAAGAACTAGTGCAAACGTAGCAGCGTTTCCATCAATGGCAGTAAGGTAGCTATAAATATGACGATCAAAATACTGCCAGCTCGGTTAGCTAACCAAATCGCAGCGGGTGAGGTGGTAGAAAGACCCGCTTCTGTTGTAAAAGAGTTGGTTGAGAACAGTTTGGATTCGGGTGCCACTCGTATCGATATTGATATCGAGAAAGGTGGCGCCAAGATGATCCGCGTTCGTGACAATGGTAAAGGCATCGTAAAAGATGAGCTTGCCTTGGCACTGAGCCGCCATGCTACCTCCAAAATCCATACCCTTGATGACCTTGAGGCGATCGTCAGCCTTGGTTTTCGTGGTGAAGCGCTGGCGAGTATTAGCTCGGTTGCGCGCTTAACCATGACGTCACGCCCTGCCACTCAAGATCAAGCTTGGGCAGCACACAGTGAAGGTCGTGATATGCAGGTAAAACTGCAGCCAGCAGCACACCCAATTGGTACTTCGGTTGAGGTGTTGGATCTGTTCTTCAATACGCCAGCACGCCGCAAATTCTTACGCACCGAGAAAACTGAATTCACCCATATTGATGAGTTGCTTAAACGCATCGCATTGAGTCGTTTTGATGTGACGATCAACCTTCGTCATAACGGCAAGATGATTCGTCAGTACCGCGCTGCAAAAACACAAGTTCAAGCAGAAAAGCGCATCGCTGCGGTATGTGGCAATCCTTTTGTTCGCCATATGCTTAAGATCGAACTTGAGCACCAAGGCTTAAAACTTCATGGCTGGATCACCACACCTGAAGGGGCCAGACAGCAAAGCGACCTGCAATACTGCTATGTGAATGGTCGTATGATGCGTGACAAGCTGATCAACCATGCGATTCGTCAAAGCTACGAAACCAGCCTGCGTCCAGACCAATTCGCGACGTATGTGTTGTTCATTGAACTCGACCCACATCAGGTGGACGTGAATGTCCACCCTGCAAAACATGAAGTGCGTTTTCATCAAGCGCGCCTTGTGCATGACTTTATTTACCAAGCCTTGAGCGATGGTTTAGCACAGAGCAAGCAGATCGATGCTGCGCCAATCAATCAGTCAGCTTTTCATCAATCAGAAGTGATTCATCATCAGCAAGATAGTACGAGCTCTGCAGTTGATGGTGTTGCGAGTTTCGCTGAGCCAGAAAGCGTAATGCCTAGCAGTTCGGATCAAACCCAAGTTTCGGATAGGGTGCGACATGCTATTGAGCAAACGCCTGCCTACCCGAGAAAAGCAGAATCAGAGCACGCTTTTGATAAGCCTCAACACAGCGTTAATGATGGTGGGCGACATTATGTTTCATCAATTAGCCCAAGCTCATCAACCAGCTCAAGTTCATCTGCTGGCCGAAGCTCGGCTACTAGTGACAGCAGTTTTACCGGTTCCTCTCGCCAAGAGTGGATAGAGTCTCGACCTGAACCTAAAAAAGAGAAAGAGCCACACCAACATCATGGTGAACCCGCGCCCTCTAAGCGAGAAGTGAAAGCCTATAAAGAGCTTTTGAAAACGCCTGATTTTGATGATCAAGTTGTACAGCCTTCATCTTCTCAAGAGCATGTGGCACCAGTAGAAACCAGAGACAACTTAGAAAATAAAGAAAATAAAGAAAATAAAGAAAATAAAGAAGCTAAGCCTGCTCAACAGAATCCTGTTCATTTAAAGCCAAGAGCAGCAGTGACGGATTTGGGGAAAGCGGTCTCGGTTGTTGAACGTCAATATCTCGTGATGGGCAACAAGAATGGCTGTGTTTTGGTTTCCTTAGCTAAGGCTGAATTATTACGTGTTGTTGGTCAGCTTGATACTCGAGGTGGCGCGTTAAAAAGCCAACCGTTATTGGTGCCTTTATCGATTAAGCTGGGTAGTGAACTTGTCGAAGTTGCTAAGGCGCTGAGTCAAACTCTGGCATTACTGGGGATTGAGCTTAAGGCGCGAAACAGCGAGGCGGTAATGGTGATGGGCGTGCCTTCTCCTTTAAGGCAGCAAAACTTACAAATTTTGATCCCAGATCTGTTATCTTACGCGGCTTCAATAAATGCCCAGGGTGCAGTGAAGCAACCTAATGACATGTTGTCAGCTTTGGTTAACTGGATCGGGATTCAAACCGCACAAGTAAAAAGCGACTACACTTTATCTGAAGCGGTTCAACTAGTTGGGGAACTAGAACAACTTTGGCATGGTCTACTTCCATTAGATGATCCAGAGTTTGTTAATCCTATCGACTTTTCAGCGACTATAGCCGCGTTTACGGTTTAATTTTTTCGCGACGACCTTTGTCTTTTTAGCTGAATACGTCGCGACACAAAGCCCTTTGCTAAAAAGCGCTAAAACAGAGAAGCAAATACAAAATATCATGACTGAAAAATTACCTTTAGCGTTGTTTTTAATGGGCCCAACGGCGTCAGGAAAAACAGATTTAGCTATCCGCTTACGTCAGAAATACCCTGTAGAGATCATCAGCGTCGATTCGGCATTGATCTACAAAGACATGGATATTGGTACCGCTAAACCGGATGCGGAAGAGCTTGAGCTCGCGCCTCATCGCTTGATTGATATTTTGGATCCAAGCGAAGCGTATTCTGCGGCAGATTTTCGTCGTGATGCGATCAATGAAATGAATAAGATTGTAGCGGAAGGCAAAATCCCGTTACTTGTTGGTGGCACAATGCTGTACTACAAAGCATTGTTGGAAGGTTTATCGCCATTACCAGCCGCGGATCAAGAGATTCGTAAGCAGATTGAAGCGGAATCTATCGAACAAGGTTGGCAGGCATTGCACGATCAATTAAGAGAGATAGATCCCGTATCCGCTGAAAGAATACACCCAAATGATCCACAAAGGCTTTCAAGGGCATTGGAAGTTTACCGAATTTCGGGTAAAACATTAACAGAGCTAACTCAAACGAAAGGCGATAGCCTGCCATTTCGTGTAAAACAATTTGCAATAGCTCCCAAGGAAAGGACTGAACTCCATCGCCGCATTGAGCTGCGTTTCGAGAAGATGATAGAAGCTGGGTTTGAAGATGAAATGAAGGCGTTGTACGCCAGAGAAGATCTTCACCCTGAACTGCCATCGATCCGATGCGTTGGTTATAGGCAGATGTGGGATTATTTAGACGGTAATTGTGATTTAGACGAAGCGGTTTTCCGTGGTGTCTGTGCAACCCGTCAGTTGGCCAAGCGACAAATCACCTGGTTGCGCAGTTGGGATGATTTAACTTGGTTAGATAGCGAAAACATTGATCAAGCGTTAGAAACTCTTTCAGATGCAATAGCATCTGATTAGTATTGCTGTGTATAATGTGATCGCTTTTGCGTGAATATACTCTGGAAAGGATCCGTTATTGAGGCTTTTAAAAATCACAGCCTTTCAATAACAACGGAGTTTTTTTATTCATTTAGCTCAGATGCAAAGGCCGCACCTTTTTGTGCACCACTAGCTAAATAATTACAACAAAATACAAATAAGGAAAATAAAATGGCTAAGGGGCAATCGCTACAAGACCCATTCCTAAATGCACTCCGTCGTGAGCGCATTCCAGTCTCTATCTATCTTGTTAACGGCATTAAGCTGCAAGGTCAGATCGAGTCTTTCGATCAATTCGTGATCTTATTGAAGAACACAGTAAACCAAATGGTTTACAAGCATGCGATTTCTACTGTGGTACCTGCTCGCGCAGTTAGTCACCACAGCGGCGAGCAACGCACGCCATCTGATCGTCCAGAGAAGACTGAAGATTAATCGTTCAATTTGTACAGCTTGCGCTGTAATAAGGAGTTGGTTGCTTGTTTGACCGTTATGAATCCGGCGAGCGAGCCGTACTTGTTCATATCAACTTCACGCAAGAGGGAGAATGGGAAGATCTAAGCGAATGTGAAATGCTGGTCTCCTCAGCGGGGGTAGAAACGCTACAAGTGATTACTGGTAGCCGACAATCCCCACTCCCTAAATACTACGTTGGAGAAGGTAAAGCCCTAGAAATCGCACAAGCTGTTCAGCTGACCGGTGCTGAAATTGTGATTTTTAACCACTCCCTCTCTCCTGCCCAAGAGCGCAACCTCGAGCAATTGTGTAAATGTCGTGTGATTGATCGCACGGGTTTGATCTTAGATATTTTTGCACAACGTGCGCGAACTCATGAAGGTAAGCTACAAGTTGAGCTCGCTCAGCTTCGTCATATCTCTACCCGATTGATTCGTGGTTGGACTCACCTTGAAAGGCAGAAAGGTGGTATTGGTCTTCGTGGTCCAGGTGAAACTCAACTGGAAACCGATCGACGTTTGTTGCGTGACCGTATAAAGGCAATACTACGTCGTTTAGCGAAAGTTGCTAAACAGCGTGAACAAGGACGACGTGCTCGTAATCGAGCTGAAATCCCAACAATTTCTTTGGTTGGTTATACCAACGCAGGGAAATCAACACTTTTCAATCGCATCACAAGTGCTGGTGTTTATGCGGCAGACCAACTGTTTGCAACCCTAGACCCAACACTACGTAAGATTGATTTGGCAGATGTCGGGCCTGCAATTCTCGCAGATACCGTAGGTTTTATCCGTCATCTACCACACGACTTGGTCGCTGCGTTCAAGGCAACATTACAAGAGACGCAGGAAGCTGACATTTTGTTACATGTTGTTGATGCCAGTGATGACCGTTTTCGTGAGAACATTCAGGCTGTTCATGAAGTATTAGAAGAAATCGATGCTCATGAAGTGCCAACCCTTGTAGTCATGAACAAAATTGACTGCATGGAAGACCAAAAACCTCGAATTGAAAGAGACGAAGAGGGCGCACCTCGCGCTGTTTGGGTTTCTGCAATGGAAGGAGAAGGTATTGAACTGCTGTTTGAAGCTTTAACTGAGCGTTTAGCTAGCCAGATGGTTCAATTCCGGTTGTGTATTCCACATCAACATCAGGGCCGTATTCGCAGCTTATTCTTCGAGATGAAATGTATTCAACAGGAAGAGTATGATGAAAATGGTAACTTGTTGATAGATATCCGAATGCAACAAATAGATTGGTCTAAACTTGAAAAAAGAGAAGGGGCGCTCTTAGGTGACTTTATCGTTACCAAAGAGACTGCTACAGTATAACGTCATATCAAATGATGGAGCTTTCTAATGGCGTGGAATGAGCCTGGAAATAACAACAACGGCGATAATAACGGCCGCGATAATGACCCTTGGGGTAATAAAAATAATCGCGGCGGCCGAGATCAAGGACCGCCAGATCTAGACGAAGTGTTTAGTAAACTAAGTCAAAAGTTAGGTGGCAAGTTTGGTAAAAAAGGTGGCAACGGCAACGGACCATCTATTGGTGGTGGCGGTGCAATTGGCTTTGGTGTCATTGCCGTTATTGCTATTGCTATCTGGTTCTTCGCTGGTTTCTACACTGTTGGCGAAGCAGAAAGAGCAGTAGTACTTCGACTGGGTCAGTTCGACCGTATCGAAGAACCTGGTCTTAACTGGCACCCACGCTTCATCGATGAAATCAGTGATGAGCAACTAGTAAACGTTCAAGCGATTCGTTCTCTACGTGCTGCTGGCACGATGCTAACGAAAGATGAAAACGTTGTGACCGTTGAAATGGGTGTTCAATACCGTGTTTCTGACCCATACAAGTACTTGTATCGTGTAACGAATGCAGACGACAGTTTACGCCAAGCAACCGATTCTGCGCTTCGTGCGGTAATTGGTGACTCACTAATGGATAGTATCCTGACAAGTGGTCGTCAGCAGATTCGTCAAAGCACTCAAGAAACGTTGAACCGTATTATTGATAGCTACGACATGGGTATTCTGATTGTTGACGTGAACTTCCAGTCAGCACGTCCACCTGAGCAAGTGAAAGATGCATTTGATGATGCTATCGCGGCTCGTGAGGATGAAGAGCGTTTTGAACGTGAAGCTGAAGCTTACCGAAATGACATTCTTCCAAAAGCAACAGGTCGTGCTGAGCGTTTGAAGAAAGAAGCGGTGGGTTACTCAGAGCGCACAGTTAATGGTGCTCTAGGTCAAGTTGCTCAATTCGAGAAACTGCTACCTGAATACCAAGCTGCTCCTGAAGTAACACGTAACCGTATGTACCTAGATACAATGGAAAAAGTGTACTCAAGCACATCGAAAGTCCTGATTGATTCTGAATCAAGCGGTAACTTGCTATACCTACCAATTGATAAGCTAGGCGCACAAGGTGGTTCTCAGTCGGGCTCTCGCCCTGCAAAAGCATCATCAACTTACGATCAAATTGAGTTAGAAACTCAAGCGGATCCAAAGCCTAGCACTCAAACTCGTTCAGACAGTTCACGCCAAGGGAGATACTAATAATGCGTAAATTAATGATCCCTGTATTAGTTGTGACGATTGCCCTTCTATTGATGTCAGTGTTTGTGATTCAAGAAGGTGAGCGTGGCATGGTAATTCGTTTTGGTCGAGTTCTCGATGACAACGGCGTATCACGAATCTATGAACCAGGTCTGCACTTTAAACTACCGATGTTTGATCGCGTAAAAGTACTTGATGCTCGTATTCAAACGATGGATGGCCGTTCTGACCGTTTCGTAACATCAGAGAAAAAAGACGTTCTAATTGATACTTACGCAAAATGGCGTATTGCTGACTTTGGACGTTTCTATCTGAGTACCGGTGGCGGTAATATCATGACGGCAGAAGCACTTCTTGAGCGTAAAGTGACAGATGTTCTTCGTTCTGAAATTGGTTCTCGTGAAATTAAGCAGATCGTGTCAGGCCCTCGTAACAAGGACATCCTGCCAGACTCTGCTGATAGCGAAGTCGTCACAACGGTAGCGGCTGCAGAAGCACTAGAAGTTGATGGCGAACGCGATAAGATCATGGAAAACGTTTTGTCTGGAACGGCAGAAAGTGCGATGGCTGATTTAGGTGTTGAAGTTGTTGATTTTCGTATGAAGAAGATTAACCTTCCTGACGAAATCAGTGAATCTATCTACCGCCGTATGCGTGCAGAACGTGAATCGGTTGCTCGTAGACACCGTTCTCAAGGTCGTGAGAAAGCGGAAGTTATCCGTGCTCAAGCTGAGCTAGAAGTGGCAACAGTTCTTGCTGAAGCTGACCGTACAGCTCGAATCACTCGTGGTGATGCGGATGCAGAAGCAGCGAAGATCTACTCTGATGCGTTCAGCAAAGATCCTGAGTTCTACGGCTTCATGCGTTCATTGCAAGCTTATGAGACATCATTTAGCGATAAGAGCGACATTCTAGTACTGGATCCGAAGACTGACTTCTTCCAATACATGAATCAAGCAAGCGGCGCTCCAGCAAAATAAGCTGATGCGTTAGCGAATGCTTAGCTTAATAAGCAAAATACGTTAAAACTTAAAAGGCTCCCATTGTGGGCTGTCTCTTATACACA
>NZ_JBFRVF010000088.1:0-969 GCF_041475025.1 Vibrio sp. 10N.222.49.C12
TCTTTAACGGCTTCACATTCCGCTTCGTTGAAGAGGTCACCTTGTGATTCATCGTAAGGCTTTAATGCCTCCGAGCGTTTCGCGAACTGACGGTCGAAGGCGAGTTTGAGTTGTTCAAGCAGCGATTGGCGCTCTTGTTTCCACTCATTTTTCTCCGACATCAGAGCAGCTACCATCGCTTGTAGCTCGGCAACATCTTGGCTTTCTGGGTCGATATTTGGCGTCTTTTTCATAGCATTGATTATACTAAAATCGTGCCGTTAACGCTTGGAGAATAAGGCTTTATTCTCGATTAACTCATTGTAAAATCGTTTATTTTGATGGGTTCGTGGCCGATAATTGTGAAGCCTGAAAGCAGTCTATCAAGCTCAAATTGAGTGAGGGTAAACACCTGATTTTTCTCTTTTGAAGGCCACTTATACTTGGCTTTTTCAAGGCGTTTATACCAGAGGGCGAAGCCTGTTTTATCCCAGTACAACACTTTAATCTTATCGCGCTGTTTATTGGTAAACAGGAACAGCGCACCGCTGCCAAGAGGCAAGTCAGTATCATTTTCGATAATCGCTGCAAGGCCGTTGATGGACTTTCTAAAATCGACGCTTTCACGATAAAGGTAAATGTCTGGAGCGCTGAGCATACCTTTCATGACAAAGCTCCAATGAGTTCAGCAAGATAGGTGGCTGGCGTGCCTTGAGGAATGCTCAGCTCCACATCATTGATGAGAAGTGTCATGTTCGCCGTAGCTATCTGGGCCTGATACTTGGTTGTCTTTTCAACGATTTCGGCTTTAACAAATCCGACAGATTCCGATTGGCTTGCTGTTTGGAGTTGACGCCGTTTGGCAAAGAACGTGGATAAACTCAGTCCATGCTCTTCACAAAAAGCGCGTTGGGTAACACTGCTGCTTTCATATTGCTCAAACAGTGATTGCCATTCTAGGTTGGTACGTCGTTTTGCCATTTCAACTCT
>NZ_JBFRVF010000089.1:0-35579 GCF_041475025.1 Vibrio sp. 10N.222.49.C12
ATTTGTGTATAAGAGACAGCATCATTGAGTAGCCTTTCAATATCGATACCTCGTTGCTCTAGCGTATTCAACAGCAGCGCGATATCTAATGTACCCAACTGGTGCCTATGTCCGGTTGGCTTATACTCCGCGATAATCTCCAATCGTCTCTCCTTATATCGAGCCCATTCCCATCAACATGACTACTCAGCCTTAACAACACATGCTGACAAAATCGTGATTGGTAACGCGCTCTTGTCCGAATATGACCTCCCAATTCTACGCTACTCATCGCACAATGGCTTTAGTTGTTAAAATAATGTGAACCATCGCAATGATAAAAACCAACCCAGCCCCACACAGTTTGATTAATTCTAATGGTCAGCCGATCATTGGGCATTTCGATGGCATCCTTAAACACCTAAACATCGAGAACTTTGACTACCGAAACTCGATGGATTCAAAAGCAAACCCTTGGCAGAAGCACTTCCACTATAAGCAATTCCAGTTTGTCAGCATCGTCACCGACACACACATTATCGGCGTCGCTATCGCGGATATTCGCTACTTAGGCTCGGCATTTTGTTATCTGTACGACATAGAAAACAACCATCTGCAAGAGTCATCTTGGTTGAGGCCATTAGGGTTTGATAAGCATGTAACGCCTTCACCATTTGAAGGAAAGACAAGCATTGCAGATCAAAGCATTGCTTTCTATATCGAGGGCGGACAATGGCGAGTTCGCTTGAATACGAAATTCATCAAGGCCGATATTTCTTTAGAGCCTGAAACCGACAGCTTGCCCATGGCGATGTGCAGCCCAACGGGTTATTCAGGTTGGACTTACACCCAAAAGCACAATGCTTTGCGCATCAGCGGTGAAATCCAAATCAAGGGAGAATCACTCGTTCTCGAACAAGCTCGTGCCGGTTATGACTTTTCAGCGGGTTACATGAGACGTGAAACCAGTTGGCGCTGGGCAAGCATCAACACGCAATCCAATGGGACAGATATTGGCTTGAACCTTGCAGAAGGCGTCAATGAAACCGGAGGCTGCGAGAACGTTTTATGGATCAATGGAACTCGGCACTTACTTAACCCGGTACAGTTTACGTTTAATCGCCAAGACACGAATTTACCTTGGCAGATAACATCACAAGATGGACGTATAAACCTGACCTTTACGCCCTTAAATAATCGCAGCGAAAAGCTCAATTTATGGCTGTTAAAAAGTAACTTTCGTCAGTTCGTTGGTCACTTTTCTGGCTCGATTGAAGACAACAATGGAGTGACACATCAACTCGATGGTGTTCTTGGTCTAACAGAAGATCACTTTGCTCGCTGGTAGCGAAATTCTGCTGACTGAATCTCAGACGATCAAGTCTAAGTAAGCTTGATACTAAGAACGCGTATGGCGTCTCAACAAGGATAAAACATGAATATCGACGCATTAATCAATCACCCAGAATGGCTACTGCTGGTATTAGCGCCCTTATTCGTGGTGTGCATGTTGGCTGAGTATTTTATCGGTCAGAAGCAAGGTCGACTACCAGATAATTCCAGATATAAACTTTCAGAAGTGATGTGTAACTTCACGCTTGCGGGAATGCATCAACTCTCCGATTTGCTCACCGGGTTATTGGTCGTGCAGTTGTATCTTTGGATGTTCGGTTGGCACTTAATGGACATTGAAATGGGCGTGCTGAGTTTTGTTGTATTGATGGTGTTACAAGACTTTTTCTATTATTGGTTCCATAGAGCAAGCCATCGTATTCGCTGGATGTGGGCCGCGCACGTCGCGCACCACAGTTCAGAACAGATGAACTTCAGTACGGCTTTCCGTCAGAGTTTGATGTACCCATTCGCAGGCATGTGGCTATTTTGGGTACCGCTCGTCATCATCGGTTTCGACCCTAAATGGGTCATCTTTGTGGTGCTTCTCAATCTAGGTTTGCAGTTCTTTGTCCATACACAATGGATACGAAGCTTGGGGCCGCTTGAATACATCTTTAACACCCCATCGCATCATCGTGTGCATCACGGTAAAAACCCACAATACATCGATAAAAACTACGCTGGCGTTCTGATTGTTTGGGATAAGTTATTCGGTACGTTCGAGCCAGAAGTTGAAACTGTACGTTACGGCGTCACCAAACCCGTGAACAGTTTTAATCCGATAGTGGTCACCTTTCAAGAATGGAAGGCCATATTCAAAGATTTGAAGAACCGAGAGTTAACCATGAAGCAGAAAGTCCAGTTGATACTCTCGCCTCCATCGGATTAAACGGACGATAGACAGATTGTATTAACTAAGAAACCGCCTCAATTGGTTTCAAAACCTTCCCCACTGACTCGATTGAATAGTAAAGCACCGTTTTCCGGCAATTTATTTGTGATCTGGGTTGCACGCGTACCGCATACTATCAGATACTGAACAAAACTAACCTTCAGCCACAGTAAACGTTCCGCGCTTGCTGTTCAGGAAATTCAATGAGTTCAGATAATCAGCCAACCTACTTCTTTTTCGATTACGAAACATGGGGCGTTAGCCCAGCAAAAGACCGTCCGAGTCAGTTTGCGGGTGTTCGTACCGACCAAGATTTCAATGTTATTGGAGAGCCTCTGGTTATCTATTGCCAACCTCCCGCTGATTACCTCCCTGCGCCTGAAGCTGCACTGATCACCCGTATCACACCACAGAAGGCTGCCTCACAAGGTCTTCCTGAGCCAGAGTTTATCGCTAAGATCCATGCTGAGTTGGCCAAACCAAACACCACAAGCCTTGGCTACAACAGTATTCGATTTGATGATGAAGTAACGCGTTACACCTGTTACCGAAACTTCATCGACCCATATGCGTGGAGCTGGCAGAATGGCAACTCTCGTTGGGATTTATTAGATGTAATGCGCGCTGTTCACGCACTGCGTCCTGAAGGCATTGTTTGGCCAGAGAACGAAGAAGGTTACCCAAGCTTCAAACTGGAACACCTATCTGTGGCAAACGGCATTGAACACGAGAACGCGCACGATGCGATGGCCGATGTTATTGCGACCATCGAGTTAGCGAAGAAGCTGAAAGCTGCGCAACCTAAGATGTTCGATTACCTTTACAACATGCGTCATAAGCGTAAGCTGAATGATCTGGTTGATATCGTAAACATGACACCATTAATGCACGTTTCAGGCATGTTTGGCCGTGACTGCAACTACACCAGCTGGATTGTGCCTATGGCTTGGCACCCAACCAATCAAAATGCGGTTATCGTGGTTGATTTAGCCAAAGATCCAAGCCCACTGTTAGAACTGGACGCTGATGAACTCAGAGACAGACTCTACACCAAACGCAGTGAACTGGGTGAAGACGAGCTACCAGTACCAATCAAATTGGTTCAACTGAACAAGTGCCCTATTCTTGCTCCAGCCAAAACGCTGACGGCTGAAAATGCCGAAACCATCGGTATTGATCGCCAACAATGCTTGAAGAACTTGGCACTGCTGCGCGAACACCCAGAGATCCGCGAAAAACTGATCGGCCTGTATTCACAAGAGCGTGAGTACGAGAAGAGTGATGATGTTGATACACACCTTTACGACGGTTTCTTTTCACCTGCTGATAAAACAGCAATGAACATCATTCGCGAAACTGACCCAAATAACTTAGCAGCTTTGGATATCACCTTCAGTGACGAACGTATTAAACCGCTACTGTTCCGTTACCGTGCTCGAAATTTCCCATGGACGCTCGACGAAGCTGAACAATTGAAATGGGCGAACCATTGTCGTGAATTTTATGAGAGCCGTTTAGAAGAGTACATGCTCAACCTTGAAAACCTCGCGCACGAACATGAAAGCGACGAGAAGAAAATGGCTATCTTGAAAGCGGTTTATCAATACGTAGAAAAGTTAGCTAGCTAATTCCATTATCAAGAGACGTAACACTTTGAAAGAAAGATTGATCCAACTGGTTTACTGCTTAATCTCCTTCACCTTAATCATAGGTGCACTTACAGCAGGTAACGCGTTACAGCACTTTTTGGATACCTCAATCCCAGGCAGTATTTTTGGCATGTTGATTCTGTTTGCCGCCATGGTGATTGGTATTGTTCCTTCGCACTGGGTACAACCCGGTGCAAGCTTGATTATCCGCCTAATGATCTTACTGTTTGTTCCGATCAGTGTTGGGTTGATGGATCACTTCGACATGCTCATCGCGAACGCATTGCCAATTATGGCGAGCGCCGTTGGTGGCACATTATTGGTGTTAGTATCCTTATCATGGTTCTTAGACCGCTTGCTTTCGAGAGGTAACTGATCATGTGGATTCTACTCACCATCGTGGTATTCCTATTTGCTCGCTGGGTAAGTCAAAAAGCAAACTCGCCGCTGTGTAACCCCCTGCTTATCAGCATTGGTATCATCATTCCGATTCTCACGTTCTTTAGAGTACCGTTTGAGACTTACTATGCTGACAACACTTGGATTACCTACATGCTGCAGCCTGCGGTTGTTGCACTTGCTTACCCACTTTATGAGCAGCTACCTCAAATCAGAGCCAACTGGCGCATCATTACCTTTGCGTGCACGCTAGGCAGTGTGATGTCGATGACAACAACGGCAGTGATCGCAGTAGCATTTAAAGCGGACTTAACTTTGATTGCGAGCTTGTTAGGCAAATCAGTCACCACGCCAATTGCAATGGAAGTATCGAGCCATTTAGGTGGTGAAGCAGCGATTGCGGCAATACTGGTATTGATTGTGGGTCTATTTGGGGCAATTTTTGCTTACCCAATCTACAACCTCATTGGTATTAAGAGCCCGATCGCCCGTGGCTTAACCATGGGTACCGTGTCTCACGCTTTAGGCACCGCGACTTGTGCGGAAAAGAATCAGGAAGATGCAGCATTCAGTTCTTTGGCTCTTGTGCTTTGTGGCGTCATTACCTCAATCATCGCACCGAGTATATTTTCGCTCGTGGTTTGGTTCTATTCTTAACCTAAACGATCACTACGCGATTCAGCCCAACCAGAATGCTGTTTATTACAGTGTCTGTTTGGGCTTTTTATTCGCATTTATTTAGCAATAGCAGTCAAGTCACGGTCTTTTACGAGCACTAAGTGCGATATCAGCTGTATAAATGGCTCTTGCAATCGATTTCAAGTGTGACCTCACTCTAATTATGTAAACCAATGTAACAACAACAATTCAATAGTGATCTTTATCACAGAAAATTCCTGAGCAATGCATAAACTTAAAGCCTAAGGTCAATTAAGGATTCAACATGAACAGTCGTATTACCCTGGCGCTGGAAAGTGCTCCATCATCAATGAAAGCGCTTTTGAGTGACATCGTATTAGCAGACAACTTTGACGCGACATTGTCTCCAGAACAATTTGCTAGCCTACTGCAAGCAAGTGGTCTAGCGGATGACGAGCTACGTATTGCGCTACTTCCTTTTGCCGCAGCGTATTCTTACGCTCCGTTATCTGACTTTTATGTTGGTGCAATCGTGCGTGGTTTATCTGGCACTCTGTATTTTGGTGCAAACCTTGAAATTGCTGGTGCTCAACTTGGCCAAACAGTACACGCTGAGCAATCTGCAATCAGCCACGCTTGGATGAAAGGCGAGCAAGGTATCTCTGATATCACAATCAATTTCAGCCCTTGTGGTCACTGTCGTCAATTCATGAACGAACTGACCACAGCAAAAGAACTTAAAGTTCAGCTTCCACAACGTGATGAAATGTCTCTGCAAGAGTACCTACCAGACTCATTCGGCCCTGCCGACTTAGGTGTGACGACTGGCCTAATGACTAAGCTTGATCATAAGCACACGACTGAAGAAACAACGCCTATTGTTGTAGAAGCGCTAGCAGCACTAAACCGCAGCCATGCTCCTTACACCAAAAACCTAAGTGGTGTTTCACTGCAATTGACGTCGGGTGAGATTTTCACCGGTGCTTACGCTGAAAACGCAGCGTTCAACCCGAGCTTACCTCCTCTACAAGTGGCGTTGATTCAACTTAAACTGGCTGGCTTCGATTTTGAACAGATTGAAAGTGCAGCGTTGGTTGAAATTGCCGAAGGTAGTATCAGTCACCTAGCGGATACGCAGTCTACATTAGAAGCGATTAATCCCGACATTCCAGTGACTTACTTAGCAATCTAAGTACATCTAATTAACAAAATTTTAAATAAGCAGCCCTATTTAACGGGGCTGCTTTTTTTATACCTGTAATTAACGCAACAACTTGCGCAAACGTTTGCTTTTATCATTGAAATAAGTATGATCACCCCGTTTTCAATCAATCGTTCAAAAGATCGGAAGGAATTTCTATGTTTGGTACTGCTACTCGTGAAAATGCTACTCGTGTACTTCTATTAGGTTCAGGTGAACTCGGCAAAGAAGTTGCTATCGAGTGCCAACGTTTAGGCTTGGAAGTTATTGCATGTGACCGTTACGCAGACGCACCCGCAATGCAAGTTGCGCACCGTAGCCATGTATTAGACATGTTAGACGGCGATGCACTTCAAGCGATCATTGAACTAGAAAAGCCAGATTATGTGGTTCCTGAAATTGAAGCTATTGCCACCAGCAAGTTGGTAGAGCTAGAAGCGCAAGGCTTAAATGTCGTTCCAACTGCGAATGCGACCAAGCTAACGATGAACCGCGAAGGTATCCGTCGTCTAGCCGCAGAAGAACTCAAACTGAGCACTTCACCTTACCGCTTTGCAGACACCTTTGAAGACTTCGCTTCCGCTGTTGAATTCGTGGGCATGCCTTGCGTTGTTAAGCCAGTAATGAGCTCTTCAGGTAAAGGCCAAAGCGTTATCAAAACAGAGGAAGACATTCAGAAGTCTTGGGACTACGCACAAGAAGGCGGTCGTACTGGCGCGGGTCGTGTAATCGTTGAAGGCTTCATCGACTTTGATTACGAAATCACGCTTCTAACCGTTCGTGCTGTCGACGGTGTTCACTTCTGTGCGCCTATCGGTCACCGCCAAGAAGACGGTGATTACCGCGAATCATGGCAGCCACAAGTGATGTCAGACAACGCACTTAAAGCCGCGCAATACACGGCTGAACAAGTGGTTAATGCACTAGGTGGCCACGGTATCTTTGGTGTCGAGCTGTTTGTTAAAGGCGATCACGTTATCTTCAACGAAGTATCCCCTCGCCCACACGATACAGGCCTAGTAACATTGATGTCTCAAGACTCATCGGAATTCGCACTGCACGTACGAGCCTTTACGGGTATGCCGATCAAATCCATCACGCAATACGGCCCTTGTGCATCAGCGGTTATTCTAGGCCAAGGCACTTCAACTAACATTCGTTTTGAAGGTCTTACAGAGGCGCTAGACGCACCACAAACACAAGTTCGCCTGTTTGGTAAGCCTGATATCGATGGTCGCCGTCGTTTAGGTGTGGCGCTTACTCGTCGTAACAGCACAGAAACAGCGATTGAAGATGCCATTGAGAGCGCGTCAAAAGTAAAAGTGATTTACTAACCTGCTATTCAATTCTGAACAATCACGAGTTCAAATCTGAACCATAAAAAGACGGGCTATCGAGCCCGTCTTTTTGTTGGTGTTATCTGTTCGCTTAACTAAGCAGACTGAACTTAAGCGTCTGACTCAATCAAATACACTTCTTCACAGAAGCGAGACAAGCCTTTCTTAGCAATCTTCGGATGTTCATCGTCTGCGATGTCCTGATTCAACAATGTGATCTTATAACCTGCGAACAACTGATCGATTTCTAGCTTAGGCACGCTAAACGGAGGCCCAGCCATTTCGTTTTGGTCGTAATCCAGTGTTACCAAAAGAATCTTACCACCCGGTTTCAGTAGTTGTTTCAAACGCTCGACATACTGCACTCGCATCTCTTCAGGCAATGCCACTAAAGAAGCTCGGTCATAAATAATGTCAACAGGCTGAATAGGCGCTGTGAAGTAGTCTCCCGTGTAAACACTCAATTCATCGAATTGGTAGAGCTCGTGCTGACCGCTAATTTGAGTCACAGTCGGGGTATAAAGGTGCTCTGCAAAAAATGCGCGAACCGCAATCTGGCTTAACTCGACACCTTGAACATCTTCATGCTTTGAAGCTAGCCAAATCAGATCTTCACTTTTGCCACAAAGTGGAACAAACACACTCTTCTCGTAGCTAGGCTCAGTCTTTTCCCAAAATTTAATCAGAAGTGGGTTTACATCTTCGAGGTGGAAACCAATTTGGTTGGCTGCCCATTTATTGTGCCAAAATTCAGGATTATTCATCTTTCGTTCATGTTAAACAGTCATAATGCAAGGGTACAGTATAGAGAGGTAAGAGCAACCTTAGCTTGGTTTAAAGTACTAAATTGATTTCGATAAAATCAGAAACTGGCTAAGTTCAAAGTTCTGATAATTGCGGAACTAACGGTTGGGTTATTTGGCTATATCTTCACATTTTAAAGCAATATTAAACGTTAGAATTGGTTTCTGTCTTAGCTAGCCTCATTTAATATGTAGTGAAATTAGTTAAGCTGTTTTTACTCTTGTGCGTTACTGGTTACCCCTTTTGACTACCCGTTTTTTGTAACCTTGTATTTTGGAGTTTGAATGAGTGTATTTCTCCGTACGACGGCCCTAATGCTTTTGGTATTGAGCCGAGCGCCTGCATTCGCAGCAGCACCTGTTTCAACAAGTTCAACAGATCAAACGCGCACTCCTGCGCAAAACCAAGTATCTTCAAACGTATTCCGTCATAGTTTGAGCGGCCTTTACGGCATCAAAGCCTTCGACTCGCGCCCGACTCAGCCTTACACCGACTTCGATATTTTGTACAGCAAAGCGCATCAAGGCCAAGCTGAACTAGAAACTATCTGTAAAAGTACTGCCCTACTCACCAATTCTGAAGCGCTATTTGCTGGCGTTAAATCTCAAGCTCGCGCAGAAGAAAAAATCGCCCTTGAGCTTGATGGTGATGTGACAAAAATTACCGACTTAGCCCGTGCAACTATCATCGCGAACGATGTAGAGAGCTTGGTTGAAGTTTACGAAGCGCTAAGCCGTGAAGCAGACGTTGTTAAGCTGAAAAATAAGTTTAAATCGCCGGCTGCCTCTGGTTACCGTGACCTTAACTTGTTGGTTCGTTTGCCTAAAACCAACATCATTGCAGAGGTTCAACTTCACTTAAAAGCGATTGCTGATGTGAAAAGTGGTCCTGAGCACGAGCTGTACGAAATTATCCAAGGTATTGAGCGTCACGCAATTGCAGAACATCGCCCAATCAACGATATCGAAGCGGCACAAATCAATAGCCTACGACGCCAATCTTTAGAGCTTTACCAACAAGCATGGCAACCGTACATTACAACGCACATTATAGCGGCTTAACACATAGATAGGCTATTCCAATAAACATCACAAGGGCTGCACTCGCAGCCCTTTTTAGTACTTGTTGAGTAGCCTCTCCACTTCCTATCCCAAATAATCAGATCGTTTAAATTTAGATCTCAGTCTCTTTTCTCCGTCGAACATTTCTGTTTCTATAGCGAATAAGCTTCTGACAAGAAAAGGAATTACGTCAATGCAGAATAACAAATCCATGCTTTCCATCGCGCTACTTGCTGCGTTTTCTGTACACGCTAGTGCTGACGAATGCGGAAAGATCACCATTGCAGACATGAACTGGAACTCGGCGAGCCTTATTGCTCATGTCGACCAATTCATTTTGAATAACGGCTACGGCTGTGAAGCGGACTTAATCCCCGGTGATAGCGTCCCTACGGGCACGTCAATGATTGAAAAAGGTCAACCTGATGTTGCGCCAGAGCTTTGGACTAATGGCATCAAAGAAGCGTTGGATAAGGGTGTTGCGGATAAGCGTCTACGTTACGCGGGCAAGTCTTTGGTCAACGGCGGTGAAGAAGGTTTCTGGGTACCAAACTACCTTGTTGAACAGTACCCAGAGCTTACAACCATTGAAGGTGTGATTAAAAACGCAAAGCTGTTTGAACACCCAGAAGATGATGAGAAGTTTGCGTTTTATAGCTGCCCTGCGGGTTGGACTTGTCAGATTACCTCCGGTCACCTGTTCGATGCGCTTAAGTTAGAAGATCACAATTTTGAAATGGTTGATCCCGGCTCAGGCGCCGCTTTAGCAGGTACGATAGCGAAAGCTTACGAACGCAAAAAAGCATGGTTTGGATATTACTGGTCGCCTACGCCTGTGCTAGGTAAGTATGAAATGGTGAAGGTTGATTTCGGAAGTGGTACTGACATTGAGGAATTCCGTAACTGTACGACACAACCTGATTGTGAATCTCCTAAAGTGACCATGTATCCACCAGCACCGGTTCACACAATCACCACAGAAGCCTTTGCTAATAACGAACCTCTTGCCTACCAATACTTTGAAAAGCGTGGTTTTACCAATAAACAAATGAGTGAGTTGCTGGCCTGGATGGAAGACAACCAAGCCGACGCCGAAGAAGCCATGTATTACTTTCTAGAAAGCTCACCACAGGTATGGAAGCCTTGGGTGTCTGAAGACATCGCAAGTAAGGTTCAACAAGCCCTTTAGAGTGAAGATTCAAAGTCAGAGGCCTAGCCTCTGTTTTCGCATCTAAAGCAAGTTCTTACCGGACAGTAAATAGATGGAGTTTGAGAAAGGTTACTAAAAATTAAAGAAATGCGTTTAGCTTAAACTCTATGCAGATACAAAAAGACCACGCTAGGCGTGGTCTATTGCTTGGCTACTTCTCGATTTTAATATTTTCGACACGGGCCTTTAGTTTTTGTCCCGGTCTAAAAGTAACAACACGTCGAGCAGAAATTGGAATGTCTTCACCAGTTTTCGGGTTACGACCAGGTCGCTCGTTTTTCTCGCGAAGATCAAAATTACCAAAACCAGACAGTTTTACCTGTTCGCCATTTTCGAGCGCTTTACGAACTTCTTCGAAAAACACTTCCACCGTTTCCTTGGCATCCCGCTTGCTGTATCCGAGTGTCTCAAACAGGTTCTCAGCCAAATCGGCCTTCGTGAGTGCCATAAAACTTTCCTCAAAGCTATGTTAAACATTGCTACCATCGCCAGTAGCGCCAAAGCATTTACCCTATTCAATCAATGAGATAAGGTCATTTACAAGGAAAGTGTATGCCAAGCTTCTGATTTTCGCCAACTTTTTTATCTTAACTATTTAATTATTCTTTCAAATCAGAAAGATAACTCGCTTCAAATTTCACATATATAGCTAAAAACCATCTACTCAACAGTAACGAAATGGAGTTATATCCCATACAAACAACCATTAATAGAATTTAAAACTTTAGCGAACTAAATAATAATTTTTGAGACTTTTCTCCGATACCCAATAAAATCAGCCACTTGATTTGATATGGGACTCAACAAAGGTTACTAAATAAGCGTTATTAAATATAAGGTTTGTATCATTTCAGAATTTAATTCGAATTCACTTATAAAAGCCTATGTTCCTTTGAGGTTTTCGGTTACAACTTAACAGAGGATGGCTTGACGGAATCAGAACTCGATGAGTGTATCGAAATCAGAATAGAAATGATCGGTCTAGAAATAGAATATGATCTTGAGAGCCAGTTACTTGCGTGTATGGTTAGTTGATTGCTTAGTAAGTTGGTTATTTAAATAACTTCACTTCTTCGACATAGAATAAGACCTCACAAGTGCGAGGTCTTATTTGTCATTCAAAGCTGCTCATGCAATATCAGCTTTCTTCAATCATTTTTGTTCAGCAAGTGTTTGTGTCGCTTTGGTATTCGTTACATTCGCAGGTTTCACAATCAAACCAATCCCGACAAGAAACAGTATTGATGCAACAACCTGAGCCACAGACAGCACCTCATCATACATAAAGTAACCGCTAATCAATGCGAAGATAGGCACTAACAAGGTTAACGGCGCGGTCGTGCTTAAAGGGTATTGGATTAGCAGCTTATTCCATACCCAATAACCAAATAGCGTGGTTGGGTAAGCTTGAAACAGCACCGCAATCGTCGTGTTCCAATCCCATTGTTCGATGCCCTGGCAGATTATTTGGTCACCGTGTAACATCACGGAAAATAACACTAATGGCACTGGAGCAAACAGCATCCCCCAGACATTGAACGCAAAAGCTTGAGTGGTTTTCGATGCCTTAACAATCACGCCCATCAAGGTCCAACTGCACGCCGCAATCATAATCAAGATCACGCCATTAACGGTGACATTACCCGTAGCTGCAGATACCAATACCGCCAATGCACACATAGCTAGCATCGCACCCAATAATTTACGAATAGAAGCACTCTCCTTGAACACCCACACGCCAACCGCCATGCCGATTAATACGTTGGTTGAAAGTAAGACCGATGAAAGCCCAGACGATAAACCAGCAGTGATCGACCATGAAGCCATCCCCCAAATACCCACACCGAACAAAAAGCCATAACTGACTAAGTAGCGCCAAGCAACAGGCGATCAGCATGTCGACCGTGGTGAGCTGCTACCAAAAACTGGAATCACAAGGTTGGATTCATTCTCGACCGCAAGCGGGATATTTTGTTTCTCCTCATAAACCTGCTCACTCAACCCCAGAGTGGGCACAGTTTGAGAGTAAGGTGTCCAGCGTTAGGCAAACCTCATCGACTCACAACTCAATCAATGGGCCTTTAGGGGTTTCGAGCACCACTAATGATGAGCAGTCGATCGTTGAACTGGAACGAAGTTTTCGTCGCGCTATTAGGCGTATGAGCAACAGGCTTAACCATTACCCAGATACACAAGGTGAGCCGATTTTACGACAGGCATTATCCACTCATTTTGCCAAGCTCGATGTGCACTTTTCACCTGAAGAGATGGTGATTACGGCTGGCTGTATGTCTGCGATTAAGGCCGCACTTGAATCTTGCACTAAAGAAGGCGACACCATCGCTATTAGCTCGCCATGTTTCAACGGTATTCTGGAATTGCTCGGACAAATGTCGCGAAAAATCATCGAGATCCCGTCTCTAGATGATGGTGTCGACTTGCAACAACTGGAAGCGCATTTGAAAAATAAACAAGTCGATGCCGCGATCTTTTGTACCTCTCATATGAACCCTCAAGGGATCAACATGTCAGCCACTCAAAAGCAGAAACTGGCTGAATTAGCGAATCACTATCGAGTGCCGATCATTGAAGATGATGTGTATCTGGAACTGTCCTACTCCTCACACACGCCGCTCCCCGCGAAATACTACGACAAAGGCGGTTTTGTCTTATGGTGTGGATCAGTATCGAAAAGTTTGTCACCGAGTTACCGTTTGGGATGGTGCTTGCCGGGCAGGTTTATCAACGAATACAAGGCTCAGTTCTCAGCTGCGAGCTACGGCGTTGCCCTGCCCACTCAGCTTGCGGTTGCTGACTTTATTGGATCTGGCCAATACGCTAAGCACGTGAGGAGAAGATGCACTCAGATCTTGTCTTTGCGCCAACAATACCTAAGTTATTTGGCTCAGCACCTTCCTCAAGATGTGAAGATAAGTAATCCACAAGGTGGCATGGTGCTTTGGCTGCAAATCCCAAGCTTGAACCAGTCAGCCTTTGCTCAGGGCATTACCGAGAAGAACATTGATATTAGGCTTGGACACCTGTTCAGCACTCTCGACCTTTACAGCAATTGCTTACTCATCAATATTGGGTATTCGTTAGAGGGTGGAGCCAAGCAGCAATTGGATGCCTTAATCGAGCTTATCCATATTCACAGCTAACAGCACGTAGCACGTAGCACGTAGCACGTAGCCTTTCAAAATCCGCTTTTTTAAATGCCTTCGAACACCGAATTTTAATAGCCTTTTATCATAAAAAAGAAGGCTATTATTCCCATCTGAACTAGGTTAAAGCCCCGAACCGTAAGGAAAATCACTCGCCTCAAAACCCTTAAATACTGAGTTTGCAAGCACGCACAAAAATATGCAACTTGGCTAATGACACCTCACTTTTAATCGTCAATATACAGCCGTCAGCGCTGGCGTTTTCCTGTATTTGAAGAGAACTATTATGAGTGATAAAACAAAAACCAAACCACTACCTTCCTTTATCGAAGAACGCTTGAACTTCTATATTCAAGACCTAATTACCCAGAACCAAAGCCAGAAGCATTTAGTATTGGGTAAACGCCCCCAGCGTAATTCCGTTGTGATGCAGAGCAATGATTACTTAGCGCTGTCACACAACAAACAGATCCAACAAGCCCATCAAGCGGCGATCTGTGAGCACGATGACAACGTGGTGATGTCTGCCATTTTCTTACAAGATGGTCAGTCTAAACCTGCGTTCGAAACTGAGCTTGCGAACTATGTTGGAATGGAGAGCTGTTTGCTTTCTCAATCGGGCTGGGCGGCCAATATTGGGCTATTGCAAACCATCTGCCCACCGGGCACACCTGTGTATATTGATTTCCTTGCACACATGTCGCTATGGGAAGGGATTCGGGCTGCCGGCGCAGTTGCCCATCCGTTTATGCATAACAATATGAATCACCTACGCAAACAGTTAGAGCGCCACGGCTCAGGTGTCATTGTTGTCGACTCTGTTTACAGCACAATAGGCACCATTGCCCCACTACGCGACATCTACGAAATGGCGCAAGAGTTTGATTGTGCGGTCGTCGTTGATGAATCCCATTCACTGGGTACACATGGAGAAAATGGTGCAGGCTTAGTACAAGCATTAGGGCTCACCAACCAAGTAGACTTCATCACCGTTAGCTTGGCAAAAACCTTTGCTTATCGCGCCGGGGCAATCCTTGGTCCTAAACAACTGTCTAGAACCTTGCCGTTTGTCGCGTACCCTGCGATTTTTAGCTCGACGGTGTTACCACAAGAGGTGGTTCGTTTAGAGAAAACGTTGGAGGTGATCAAAGGTGCGGAAGACAAACGAGAAGCCTTATTCAATCGGGCAAAATCGCTGACTACGGGGCTAAAGCGAATTGGCTTTAATATCCGCAGTGAGTCTCAAATTGTAGCGCTAGAGTGCGGCAATGAAAGAAACACTGAACGTGTGCGTGACTTCCTAGAGCAGCGTGATGTGTTCGGTGCAGTATTCTGCCGCCCTGCGACTGGCAAGAACAAAAACATCATCCGTTTTTCAGTGAATGCCGATATGACACCAAGAGACATTGACCATGTGCTCACGGTTTGTCACGAAGCGTACCATCACCCCGAGTTAGAGTTCGTGTAACCTTGTTCAAACCATATTTATAACCAACACCAACGGCAGGACTGAATGGACGCTATCATGTCGCGATACAAAAAGAGCCCAGCAATTCGCTGAGCTCTTTCTTGAATCTATGTCTACCCAATGGCCGTGAACTTCAGACTATTACACCCGCTAAATCCAGTGAGCAATTTTATCAAACAGTCGGTTTTTATCGGCAGGTTTAACAATAAAGTCTGACATGCCTGACGATTCCATTTTCTCTAAAGTGACTGGCGAGCTGTCACCCGTGTGAGCAATAATTGGCACTGAAGAGTATGCTTTGTTAGCGCTTCGAATTCGACGAGAAGCTTCAACACCGTCCATGATTGGCATCTCGATATCCATCAGAATTAAATCAATATCATCGCTATCCAACGCGTCTAAGGCTTGTTGCCCATCTTCTTTCTGTACGACATCAAAACCCTGCTTTTCCAATAACATCGCGGTAAATCGGCGCAGAGATTCGTTATCATCGACCACCATGATCGTGCGCTTATTGGTAGCCTCTAACGGTTTTACAGAAACTGATGGCATCACATAGTTGGAGTCGAAAAGTAAGCGTTCGATGGTCGCCTTGGTATTCAGTAGCCAAACTTGTGTTTCCACCCAAATAGGTTCAAAAGCAACGTTTCGGACACGTTTAATTGGGTGATGTTCATACAAATAGATGATTCGAGCTTCAGTGAATGAAAGTAAAGATTCAACCCTATCGAGGCAACTTGCTCTTAAATCCAAGCTCTCCATGTCAACGAATATCAAGTCGAATTCGAACTGGTATTCCTTATTTTTAAGCGCTGATGCTACATCCAACACCGTGAGCTCAAACCCCATAAAACGGGCTACCTCAGTCATTTTATTGGTGAGAACTTTCTGGTCACTCACCATTAGCACAGTCTTAAGTTTAGTCAGTTCATTCTTGATTTCTTTCACCGAATGGGAAGACAAAGACGGAAAAGTCATCGTGAACTGTGTCCATTGATCCACTTCAGACTGACATTTAATTTCACCACCAAACGAGCGCATTACCTTCTGACAAAATGGCAAACCTAAGCCGTAATTACCCGATTGGCCAGTAGTATAAAAGTCCTGAAAAATGCGTCGAATCACATCATTTGAGATGCCTGATCCGTTATCGGTAACCATTATTTGATTGGCCACTTCATCACTACACATGGTGACATGAATATGAAAATCTTCAGGGCTGCGATGGTGGAATGCGTTCTTGAACAAGTTATACATCACGTACTTCAACAAAGTGTCGCTACCCAAGAAATCAAAGTTACTCTGTACGTCTAAAGAGATTGCTGATTTATCAGCAGAGCGCTTGTAATTGAAACTGTCTATCGCATCCTCAACCACCGCTTGCGCTGAATGCTTCTTAAACGTAGATCGAGAGACTCGGTTTTCATCAATTGAAGTCAGTAACAGATCTATCGTTTCGTTACCGGAATGAATGATCTCCATCGCTTCATCGCCCACTTCACGCAACTGAATCACTTCTTCATTGCTTAACGCATATTGCCCTTTTTGATCGCCACTTTTAGGGTTCGGCAATATGGACTGCATGACATCAATAGAGGTAAGTAATCCGCTTAGAGGGTTTCGCATCTCATGGGCAATACCCGCACCAAAAGACTTCGCCAATGACACCTTGTTTTCATGTTCCACCTGATTGCGGAAGTAGAACAAGTTGCCGAATAAGTAGATAAACAAAAAGATTGGCACATGCGTCCAATCCATTGTGAGTTCGAGGTAGAAGCCTTGTGCAATCCAAGCGCACAAGGTAGCAATCCCAATACCGGCAAAGGTTTGTGCAAACATCACTCTCGTCACGTGCACCAATAAAATATGGAGGAAAATAGCCGACATGAATGACATAACCCAAACGTTGGACCAATTATTCATTAGCAGCATGTAGAAGAAGAAACCTGGCAAACAGATAGTTACGGCAACTTGATAATAAGCCGGAAGGTATTTTCGCCATTCAAATGGGACGCGATTGCGAAATATAATGCCAAAGAACAATACCGAGCAAAACAGGCGAAGCGCTAAGTTTTCGTAGGGTTGCGGGAACAAAAACTCCCACACAATGTAGTAAATTGGGAAGCCGACAAAGCCCATCCAACCCACGAGGGTTAAATTCGGTTCTGCGTACTGGTAAACTTTACGAATCGCGTTCATACGAAATACTTTGCTCTCTAAGCCCTGACGTTTATTAATTCTATGATTTGGTTTTTATACTTATATTTTGGCGCCGATTATATTACACATCACGTCCGAGCAGTGAGGTTTCAATCAAATATGTACCAACGCATTTGTTTTTATTATTAAGCGTAGATGAATGATGCACCCTGCTGACGCTTAAATTTAAGTACGAGTGCTTGGTTCAGGGATGGGCATGCGCGGTGTTCTTTTGATAACTGTGTTCAGCTTACTGCTATGTCACTGTTACTCGATGCATTTTTCTTGGAGTATCCCCGTAATCTATCACTGCGTAATGTTGCGTTACCCTGTTATCCCAGATCGCCATTGAGCCGTTGTCCCATTTGAAACGAACTTGAAACTCAGGGCGCCTCGCAATTTCAAACAGTTGGCTGAGTAAAACATCACTCTCTTTGCGGTCGAGTTCGTTGATATAACGAGTAAACTGTTCATTGATACAGAGCGTTTCTTTATCCGTTTCAGGATGAACTTGAACAACAGAGTGAACCACTGGCGGATTCTCCTGTGCTGTTTTAATCAAGGATTTGTGCCAATCGAGATCAATGTCTTCTGATTCTATACCTTCAAAGGCCACAAGCGAATGAGTCGCCGACAACCCTCTCAACTTAGCTTTCATATCTTCATGTAGAGATTCAAAAACCGCAGTCATAGAACACCAGATAGTGTCACCACCAATGCTTGGAATGTGTTGAGCATGCAACAGGGAAGCTTTCGACGGCAAGCTGCGCCACGTTAAGTCGGTATGCCAATAACTTTCCTTTGGCGCATTGCCACGGGTTGTTTCAATCACACTCACCTGTGGCGCACTTTCCACGTGAGGGAAGAAAGGATGTGCAGGTTCTAACGTTCCAAAGCGCTGTGCAATCATCAAGTGTTGTTCTGGAGACAAAGTCTGCCCGTCGAGAAAGATCACTTGATGGGCAATAAGTGCCTGATACACCTTATCGAGTTCATCAGCACTGCATGTAGAAAGCTCTAGTTCGTGAATACGAGCGCCGATGTGAGGAGTAATGGGTTATATTTTCAACATACTTTCGCTTATTGGTGATATTGAGTTGCAGGGCGGATCTGGCTACTAGGCTAATCTGACTACTAACAGTAAACCGGGTAAATGCTGATTTTCTTTCTCACTTGAAATAGAAAGTCGTCTCTCCGAAACAAAAAAAGAGCTCCTAAGCTGGAGCTCTTTTCGTTTTTTGATACTTCCTGTATCCATAGACAAGTCCAATCTGTAGTACTTTCACTGAAAGCCAGATCATCGATATCTCCAGTTGTGTATCACCAATAAATCTAGCATACAATCTTCAGACTGTTCTGGGACACAACCGAGATAATCAACTCTAGTGCCAAGCCATCTCGCCGCTTAGCACTTTCGCGCCAAGTTCTAAATCGCCTTCCGTAGCCTCAAATTTCGGGTAGGCTTTCTTCATGTAATCACTGATCTCGACCGATGTTGGATTACTTTTGCTCGCCAACGCTTTTTCAATATCAGCCACATAATCCTTCGTGAAGTGAACTGCATTTATTCCTGTTGGCATTTCACCTAAATAGTGACCCGGAATTACAACCTCTGGCTCTAGTGCTTTCATACGCTCCAACGATTGTGACCACTGGCTACGAATCTCTTTCGATGCAGTATCTGCCATCCATACATGCACACCGCTATACACCGACACGCCACCAAACACCGTTTTTTCAGACGGAACCCATAGGTAAGCTTGGTGTGTATTTATCTCTTTCACTTCGATGGTTTCACCTTCGATGCTTAATGTTGTGTCGTTCATCACCATTGGAACAATCACCTTAGAGGGTGCGTTGCCTTCTAATATAGGCCCCCAGTATTCAAGCTTTGCATCTTTGGTGCGTTTGATATGCGCGACAACGGCTTCACTGGCAACGACTTTAACGTTAGGAAATGCCGAAACTATCGGTTCCAAACCAAAGTAGTAATCTGGGTCGCCGCTACTGATGTAAATCATCGATAATTTTTTGCCAGTCGCTTTGATTTGCTCCACCAAATTTTGTCCATCAGCCACACTAAATTGCGCATCAAACAGAATCACTTCTTTCTCACCCGAGACCAATACCGAGCTTGCCGGGAATATCGCGTTCTCGCCGGGGTTATAGTGAGTAATGTTCAGTTCTGTCGCTAGCGCAACACTTGATGCCAGCACGGTTCCTAGGCTTATGGTTCCTAAAAGCATGCTTTTTGATAACAGGGTTTTCGATAACGTATTCATGGCTTTATTCCGATATTTGGAGTTGAACACCTGCCAACTCGCTGAATGTCCAAATATCTTATTTGATTGTTTTTAGATGAAATAGACATCAAATTAACTTTAACTGTTGCAGTTTTCGGACATATACTGAGGTCGGTTTAATTCTCTAGGCAATAAAACAATGGATAAACTCGAGGCAATGAATGTCTTTGTCACCATAGTGGAACGTGGCAGTTTAAGCGCAGCGGCAGAGCACCTTGATCTCTCACGAACCAAGGTCACTCGTTATTTGGGTGAGTTAGAAGCATGGATGGACACACGCTTGCTTCACAGAACAACACGAAGCTTGAGTTTAACCAGCGCAGGTAAAGAAACACTTGAGGTCGCCAGAGAACTTTTGGCACTGGAAACATCCCTAGCTGGGATCAGAAACCAAAACCGAGAGCATTTAAAAGGTCAGCTGCGTATTACTGCGAGCTACTCGATTGTCGATAGCTTCTTGATGGAATCAATTAGTCGCTTCATCGCCAAATGGCCAGAGGTTTCTATCGACATTATCTCGACTGATCAGACCGTCAACCTGGTTGAGTCACGCATCGATTTGGCCATTCGCATAACCAACGAACTGACGCCCAATATTGTCGCGAAGCAGATCGGTGAATGCCGCTCCGTGATTTGCGCATCGCCTCAATATCTAAAAGAGAAAGGCACACCCACAGAAGCCCAAGATCTAGCGCACCACAACTGTTTATCGTTCAGTTACTTTGGCAAAACCGCTTGGACGTTCAATGGCCCCAATGGGCTCGAATCGGTTCCGATTAAAGGGAATATCAGTGCAAACACCTCAGAGGTTCTGCTTTCTGCCACACTCAAAGGCAACGGTATCTGTTTACTGCCCTTCCCTTCAGTGGAAACCTTGATGCGTGATGGTCTATTAGTGCCACTGCTTTCTGAATGGCAACCTAAAACGCTCGGTGTTCATGCTATTTATGGAACGCGTAAACAAGTCACACCGCTGTTAAGAGCCTTTATCGACCATTTATCTGACGAGATGGAACAATCGACAAGTTGGTAGAAGTACGATGCCATCACTAAGGAGGAAAACTTGCCATTAGTAAAACTGATGCAGAATTAAAATCATTAATTTTACTTAACTGTCAGTTGCTTCTATCGTGACTGCATACATCATCAATTAGCTTATTAACGCAGGGAAACTGACTATGACTGCCATTACCGATTTAGACATTTTGTTAAAGTCCATGTCACCAGAACTCATTGAAGGCAACTATGTTTTCTGTACTGTCGACGGAGCGTTAACAGACTATGTTCAGCTCAATCCAATCTCAACTTTTCGTGAGAAAGAAGGTTTAACGCTGGTTCTGGAAGAAGACGTTGCGACCAAAGCTCAGCTAAACTTCGACGGTGTATTTAGCCTTATCACTTTATCGGTACATTCGAGCCTTGAAGCGGTTGGATTAACGGCGGCGTTTGCGACAAAGCTTGGCTCTTACGGCATTAGCGCTAACGTGGTTGCGGGCTACTATCACGACCACATCTTCGTTCAAAAAGACAAAGCAGAAGCTGCAATGAGTGCGCTGAAAGAGTTTTCAGAAGTAGATTAGTAAAGAATTCGATTACTCACAAATACAAAAAAAGCGACGTAATCTACGTCGCTTTGGCTTATTGCTTAACGTGCACTCACTGATCAGGCATCAGTGAGCGAACCTGTTAAGCAAGCTTAAAAGTCGCCACTTTGTCACTTAAGCCAGCGGCTTGGCTCTTAAGTTCGTTCGACTCAGTTAAGCTGTCCTGTGCGCCCACAACTAGGTGGTCGGTAACATCTTTAATGGTCGTCACGTTCTGGGTAATTTCACCCGTCACATGTGTTTGCTCTTCAGCAGCCGTCGCGATTTGAGTCGCCATATCGCTGATCAAAGCAACCGCCGTGTTGATCTCTTCAAGCGCATGCGAAGCTCGATCGGCATCTTCTACTGAATGTATTGCCAACTTAGAACTGCTCTCCATCAGCTCTACCGCTTGCGCCGTTGTACGCTGCAGGATATCAATTGTTGATTTGATCTCTTCCGTTGAAGAGTGGGTACGCTGTGAAAGCACACGTACTTCATCCGCTACCACAGCAAATCCACGACCTTGTTCACCAGCACGAGCCGCTTCAATCGCTGCATTCAAAGCAAGTAAGTTGGTTTGTTCTGCAATGCCTTGAATCGTTGCGAGTACAGTCGAGATCTCTTGAGCATGCTTGTTAAGTTCGCTAATCACACTACCCGCTTCATTAACTTCATTGGCTAGGTTATTGATTGAACCTTTGGTATCCACAACCAGAGCGTGACCACTGTTAGTGCTTGTCGCTGAATCTTGCGCCGCTTTTGCTGTTTGCTCGGCATGCGATGCTATCTCTTGCGTGGCGCTCGCCATTTCAGTTACGGCCGTCGCGACCATAGTGATTTCTTGCTGCTGATGATTAAGCTCATCCACCGAACGGTTCGCACGCTGAGCACTTTGCTCTGACTGGCTGTTTAGCTGTTCTGACTGCCCACGGATATGGCCAATCAACTGCTGTAAGCTTCCAACAAAGGTATTGAAGTTATGAGCCAACTCGCCCACTTCATCTTGGTTTTCAACATGAATGCGTTGAGTTAAATCACCACTACCATTCGCGATTTGCGCCAGTGCTTGAGAAACGTGGTTCAACGGGCGGAATAGAATCGTACACAACAGGTTAAACAGTATGGTACATACGATCACCACAAGTAGCGTCACCAACACTTGACCAATCACTGCATCAAATAGTGGCGCAACCAGAGAGTCATGGTTAACAACGCTCACAGTAATCAGGCTCGTTCCATCAATCGCACGTGCGTACAGAACATAGTCGCTGCCATTCAACTCGATAGAAGTGTCTTTACCGCTAGTCAGCGCCTTTTGTACGTCCGCAAAATCTAACCCAAGTGAGCTGATGTTTTTGTTCAGTAACTTGGTGTCAGGGTGCGTATAAACCGTGCCTTTATTGGTCGCGATGAACATGTAACCTTCACCTGGAAGAATCACCTGCTCTAGACTGTTTAAGATGTCTGTAATTTCTACATCAGCACCCAACACAACCTGTTGCCCATGCAGTTGCATTGCTGTTCCTAATGAAACAACGTTCGCCCCAGTTGCTGCAGCAACCGTAGGGTTATCCATGAACACCTTACTAGGGTTTGCTACCGCGTTGGTGTACCAACCCCATACGCGTGGATCATCATTGCCCGGTGGCAACACAACACCGTTCGCGTTCTTTTGCGAACCATCAGGAAATGCCAAGAAGACATTATCAAAAGAGGCTGAGTCACGAACCTGTTTTAGATGAGTCACCAAGCTTTCTTGTTTGGACTCTTTCGAAAGAGAAGTAAGCGCACGCTCTTTGGATAAGATCCAATCCGATACATATTGATTGTACGAAGCCGATGCGCCCTCTAAGCGCTGTTCAACTTCAATATCCAACCTTTGCAGTGAAGCACGAAAAGACAATGCCTCGACCAAAATCCCCCCCAGGATAATGGCCATACTGGCTGAAATCGCCAGCTTATTTTTAAGCGAGAGTTTCTTGAACATAGGAAACCTATAATTTGGAAGTAATAAACCGTGGCGAACAAATTGATTGCCAAAGCGGTTTGCAAGCGGGATATATTTTACGCTTTAAAATAAATTAAGAAACCGATGAGGAACTGAAATATTGATATATGTGAGTAAGTGCACGCATCGTAACCCATTGATTTAGAGAATGGTAAACTCTAAATTTTGAATTAATGTGCTAAACATGGTCAGCTGATGAGTGTCTCTGTTTGAGAATAATAACGGCACAGATCGCGCTATACCGTTAGATCATTAGGAAGGTATTTAAACGTGTTGAACGTCTGAATAGAAACAGGTTGCGGACAAAGTAGTCAAAAGTTGATCAACCAAAGTCCAACGTTAACAGCAATCGTGTTTCGTCAGATGAAGTGACTGGTGAACGGTGAACAAGGCCTCTATTCTCATTGCCACTCCAACGCTCCCCTTTTAATAACGCAACATCACCACTAGCCATTTTCTGGATGTCAGATTCGTCGTTGTACAGGCCTGAAACAGAATCAGGCTGTCCGTTAGCCCCTAGCCCTAGCTTAGAACGGTCGACTAAGTCGTTTGGTAACCATTGAGTCGCAACACCATGATAAGTTGTCACCAAGCGGCAAGGCACTTGATCAAAATGGAAACGTGGGCACATCGCTTGATTCAGAACGGCTAAACGCAACCCGACTTCTTCAAGCTCAAACAAACAACAGAACATATCCACCAGCTCTGCCATGTTTTCTAACAGCGCTTTAGAGGCGGTGCCATCGGTGGCAAATTCCAACTTATCGAAAGCATTTTCAGGTGACACGCTAACAGACTTACTAAAGTTTGGATTCAAGGCGATAAATTCACTAATTGCCGTCGTTAAGCCTTCATCAAACTGTCGCTGCCATACCGCTATATTAATATCACTTTGGTAGATATCCGCTAATACCGTTGGCTGCTCAGAAGCACTCAAGCTTGGCTTGTGATTTGCCTTATCCTGAATACTCACAGCTGAACTAATGTTGAGTGGCTGGCTGCTATTGGTAGCCAAAGGCTTGGTTAACACGGCATTCATTACGTCGTCTCCTTGATACATGCTCATCGCTTCCCTTTTACCAACAGAATAATTATTCTTGGCAAGAGTAATTTCGGTTATGTTATAACATAGCTAAAAATAAACAAGTCACTTCGTCGATCATGATTCCAGTAATACAGCGACGCTCTTCTTTTCCTGCGGTAATTTTTCGAATGCTGAACTAAGCTTCTCTCAATCACTCTTTCCAAAAAGTCATTTTAAAAACGTACGACTCAAGAACGTAAACCTGTGAATTCATCAATCTGGTGACAACTTATGAAAAAACTAATCTCTACATTCGGCCTCCTATGCACCGTTATCTCCGCTCAATCTTTCGCGGAGTCGGGCTACACATTAGATCCGAAGTTATCGAACATCACATTCGCGACCATTAAAAAGCAGTTTGTTGTCGAGCCCGCATCCATCAAACCTATGTCTGGAGGACTTACCGAAGAGGGTCAGTTTTCAATAGTATTGGACTTGAAAAGCGTGAGCACCGGAGTCGCTATTCGTGACCAGAGACTGAATGAACTCTACTTTGAATCGATGACTTTTCCTGAAGTGAAGATCTCTGGGAAGGTTGAACCGTCGATGCTATCTGGTGATCCAAAAAGAACAACAGTAGCAGCGGAAGTTACTTTACACGGCGTAACCAAAACGATCGACTTCCCAGTTGTGGTGGTTCCATCCTCAGGGTTTGTCATGGTTAGCTCAGCTTCGACAATCATCGTCAACGGCGCTGATTTTGGGATCTCGACAGAGAATCTAAACAAACTTTCAGCGACCGTGGGTGGATTAGCGATTTCCGACCAAATCCCTTTAAGCTTTAACCTACTTTTCGACCAATAATGGACTTATAACTATTCCTTTCTATTCTCCCTCATTTCACATTCATCGATCGTTTGAGAGCGGTGAATGTGAGTAAGAGTACGCGACAACGCAATAAACTGAATTAGGTTTGAATAAACTAAACCAAAATTTCCACTCGATTTCCCCAAGTCGGCCAGATAAACATCCCTCACAAAGTATTAAATTGAGCGTTATATAGGCTCAGAGATGTCGTTGATGTCACATGTCGTTACACAGCATGACGCCTTAAGGCTTTACATCTTGGGCGAGGTAAACAACAATCCCTGAGAACAAATCCATAACATAATGTATTTAGAAATTATGAGTAACACAGAAAACAAAAAATCGAGTCCTCTTTTCGAAGTCGTGTTTAACGTCTTTCTTCCTTCATTCATTTTAATGAAGTTCAGTGGAGATGAGCATCTCGGAACAGGCTTAGCTTTGCTTGTTGCCCTTGCCTTCCCTATTGCTTATGGTGGCATGGAGTTAATCCGCAATAAGAAGTTCAACTTCATCGCTGCGCTCGGCTTTGTAAGCGTGCTATTGACGGGCGGTATTGGTTTCTTTGAGCTAGACACTCGTTGGTTAGCACTAAAAGAAGCATTAATCCCTGGTCTAATTGGTTTGGCGGTTCTTGGCTCAACCTTCACCCGCTACCCGTTTATCCAGAAAGTTATCTTCACACCGGCCCTGTTAAATATCTCTCTTATTGAAGAGCGCCTAAAGCAGTTCGGTAACCAAGCAAAGTTTGATCGTTGTCTAATGACATCCAACTACCTATTCGCGAGTACTTTCGCATTTTCTTCAGCTATGAACTACTTCCTAGCGACTTGGATTGTGACTAGCCCTGCTGGCACCGCTGCCTTTAATGAAGAACTTGGCAAGCTGACACTTTACAGCTACCCAGCAATCGCTATCCCAAGCATGCTGATGATGTTAGGTATTTTCTACTACATTTGGCGTCAAGTTCGCACGATGACATCACTAGAAACAGAACAAATTTTTATTACTAAATAGTTCTGAATTAACAAATCGCTCTGACTGCACAACAAAGAAGCCCAGCAATTAAGCTGGGCTTCTTTGTTTTTGCAGTTTCGTTTGTCAACGTGATAGATGACAGCTTCGATTTGGATTATGAATCGAACGGGCAACCCTAATGCTCTTTTCTCAAGTAAATTTGGGCAACATGTCTATAAACCAATAATAATCAATGAATTGCATTGATTGAACCGACAGATGCTTTTATAGTCAATTCTGTTGGTTACTTTACAAAGCTCTACCCGCTCACTGACATTATTTCAATTGCTGTTGATAAGATCGCATAAGCTAGGTGCTAAAGGTAGACGCCAGCCGTACTCAATAAGGAATATAGATAATGAACAAATCTCAATTAGTTGAACACATCGCGACTTCTGCAGACATCTCAAAAGACCAAGCAGGCACAGCACTAAATGCGCTAGTTGAAGGTATCTCTACTTCGCTTGCGAACGGTGATGACGTATCGATCCTTGGATTTGGTAGCTTTAAAGTTAACTCTCGAGCTGCTCGCACTGGTCGTAACCCGCGAACCGGAGAAGAGATTCAGATTGCCGCATCAAAGACGCCAGCATTTAAAGCGGGCAAGGCACTAAAAGAGAAGTGCAACCTGTAACACAAAAAACACAAGGAAGATTACGATGACGACTAAGGAAAAAGCGAAAACGAGCCGAAGCAAAAAAGCAGGCAAGTCGACTAAAGCGCAAGCCGAAACGCCTAAGACTCGTCAACGCATTGAAGAGCTTCTCGAAGAGCGTGAACTGGCTAAACTGTTAGAACTTTAGTTTATATAAGAACTAAAGTTTAGGTTTAAGCAAGGTGATAGTTTGTTATCGTTCTAATGCCACTGCAGATTTGTAGTGGCATTTTTGATTTAGGCTTGTCTTAGTGATCTATGACGTCAGCAACTACAATGAGTTTGTTCGTTATGGTTACGTATCGCTAACTCTTAACACCCACCCAAGTAGATGATCAAAACTGGTTTTATCACAATGACTTAGTTACGTTGTCGATAATGATTTCACTGGGGCTTCTCTTGAGAACTTTACTCGGGCGACGATATTCAGAATAGTTTTCAATGAAACTATCAATCACGTTATAGTCAAAATATGAAAGAACTGCATTATCACCAAGTCCATCTTTTCTCTCTGTTTCATTTCTAATAACTAAACATGGAATTCCGAGAAATGCGCATTCTTCCTGATTACTACCGCCATCAGTAACCATAAACTCAGATTTCGATATGAGTTTATTAAAGTTCAAAAATGTCATACGAGGAATTAAGTCTAGATTGATGTTGTTTTCCAAAGTTCTATAAAGCCCATTCTTCTTAAGTGCTTCTCTTGTTGGAGGGTGTAATATAAACTTAACTTGAATAACATTAGTGAGTTTTTCTATTAGTTCCACTATTTTCTTCAAACCACTTATATTTGATATCGTTTCGAATCTATGGAGTGAGACAGTAGCGTAGCGTTCTTGTTTATCAGAGATAGAATTGGTCGATAATTTATTTATAGAGCTAGCAAGTTGTATAGTATCAACAATAGTATTCCCATTAGTGTTGACAACTTGTTTATTATATTTACTTACGTTCTCTGCAGAGAGTTGATCCTGACAATAAAAAACATCAATTAATCCCAATTTAGCTGTAACAACACGAGTTATTTCCTCAGGAAAAGGCTTGAGTAAATTAAAAGAACGTAAGCCAGCTTCGACCGAGGCGACCCTTAATTTCTGGCTTTTAGCCAAAATAGCACCTAATAACAATGGGGGGGCATCACCATGAATCATTACGATCCCGTCCTTATCTCCTCTGAATAACTCCCGTTTATTATAAATACCGACAAGTAAAACCTTAATAGACCATGCAACCATCTGTATACTGCTAACGATATCTCTATTATCGTCACATAAAACATAATCTGGCTCTTTGATTCCAAATTCAAATAATATTTCTAATATAGTTTCTCTATGCTGTGCCATAAATATAAAATTGTATTCAACATTTCTATCTTGAAGATTTTTCATAATGGGAATCATTTTTATGAGCTGAGCGCGAGTACCAATCAAAATATGTATCATAAATAGTTCCATAAAACAGCTTATTTCATACTTTTATCTTAGCCCAACAGACGACAAACCGTTAGCTAATCGTCTAAGTAATCAAGTTCTAACTCACTAAAAACAAGAAAATCCAAAGGTACTATAGTTAGAAAAAGCAACTGAGCTTTTAGATGAAATAACAAAGTCTTTGGAAGTTTAGGGTAGAAGGAAAATGTTTGAAAAAACAAATAGTAAGCCTAATATATTAAATAGAGATATCAAGGTAAGCAGAAGTTCCATTATGCTTACCTTGATATTTCTAGCTATAGTTCTTCGAGTATACACCGCGTTCAATTATGAGGTTAATTGGGATGAATTCTACTATCTGTCTTTTGTTCATCAGTTTTTAGCTGGAGAATCGATAAGTAGCTTTCAAACATTCCATGTGCATGTTTTCACTTGGTTAAGCTGGGTATCCGATAATGAGGTTAACCAAATCATTGTTGCTCGTAATGTTATGCTGTGTCTTCAAATTGCTACAGGATTTTTTATATTTAGAATTTGTCGTAGACACCTTGGTAGATCCGCTTCTCTATTTGCGGTTTTAGCTTACTTTTCATTTTCATTTGTAATTAGGATGGGAGCTAGTTTTCGGACAGACCCTATTGCAACTTTTTGCTTAATGGCTAGTTTAGATTATCTGCTAAAACTAGAGTATTCTTTCAAACGAACATTGATTACTGCATTGCTTACTGCCATAGCATTCCTTATAACACTAAAGTCTGTATTTTATCTTCCTACTATTATCCTAATTTCACTTTTATCCATTGTACAATCTTCCCAAAAACGTAGAACTAGCATTATCCTTTCGCGATATTTTATTTTAGTCACGTTACTGTTTTTATCTCTATACTTTTGGCACTCACAAAGCATTACATCAACAACCGAGAACGATGCTATATCAATGCTAAGTGGGGCAAACAAAACACTAAACCATAATTTATTTTTCCCTCGAGCTAATTACTTTATATATACATTAGGAACAGACTTAGGCTTTTGGTTTACTTTAGTTTGTGGCGTTTACTTCTGCCTATCTTCAACAATTAAAAATAATAATATTGAAATAAAATTAGATTACTTAAAGCTCATGACTTTGATACTTCCTTTATTATCTATTCTTATTTATCGTAACGCATTCCCCTACTTTTATTCATTTATATTAGCTCCTTCAGCAATTTATTTCGGCCTAGCTTGGGAGGTATGGAATCAAAGAAAAACTCGTAAGCGATACATGAGAATAAGCCGTGGGGTTGTTTTTTTGTTTGTTTTTAACCTAATATTTCAAAGTATTTATTTGAAATATTCCCGGAACTTAGATTATCAGTATCATTTTATTAATGTTGTTCAGAAGATATTTCCTGAACCTGTCGCCTACATAGATAGGTGCTCTATGATCTCATCATACCCTCAGAAAGGCTTTTTCATGAGCTCTTGGGGGATGGATAACTACTTAATAGCAGGGCAGCCTATACTTAAGCTTGCTATTGAAGATCACGAACCTAAATTTTTGATCGTGAATTCAGAATACCTTGAGTTCATTCACAGCGAGAGCAGTGTGGGATCAATCTATTTGGCTCTTTTAGAAGAAGATAGGAAAGCTATTAAAAACAATTATATAAGTCACTGGAATGAACTCTATGTTGCAGGTAAAGAGTTGCTGTTAACTCAAGAGGATAACGCCGTGACGTTTACCTTAAATATCTCTGGTAATTACACTTTGGAATCAGATTCAAAAGTAATCATAAATAACAAAGTTATCCACCCACAAGAAATCGTCGCTTTATCAAAAGGAAAAAGTACTATTAAAATTTTCGAAGATACAGGTACATATACACTTCGTTGGGGGGAGAATTTATATAGGCCTAAAGAGAGCAATCGAGAATCTCGTATGTTTAGCGGATTTTAAACAAACCAGAATAAATAGAGGTGGCAAAATTGAAACTAATTGTTCAAATCCCTTGCTATAACGAAGGAAGTAACCTCAAATCAGTAATCCGAGGTATACCGGAAGAGATCAAAGGTATAGATAAAATCGAGATACTTGTTATAGACGATGGTTCTACAGATGATACGGTTGCTATAGCGCAACAGTTAGGCGTGGATTACATAGTAGAGAGCACGAGAAATAAGGGTTTAGCCCACGCGTTTCACCTAGGGTTAGAAACCTGCATAGATAAGAAAGCTGATATCATTGTTAATACTGATGGTGACAACCAATACAATGGCTCTGAAATCTCTAAGTTAGTCGAACCCATACTGAATAAGAGAGCTGATATTGTCGTCGGAAACCGAGGTGGTTATAACAATAAACATTTCTCATTTTTCAAGCGAACCCTTCAAGTGTTAGGTAGTTATATCGTGTCCAAAGCGACCGGCTTAGACATAAAAGACTCAGTCAGTGGTTTCAGAGCAATATCAAGATCAGCAGCACAACAAATAAATATAGTATCAGAGTTCAGTTACACGATTGAGATGCTTATTCAAGCTAGTGCGAAAAAGCTCGGTGTAATCTCCGTTCCAATCCACACTAACGAGAAGACTAGAGAGTCTAGGCTATTTTCAAGTATTCCTCACTTTTTAAGGATGTCTATTTCCACATTAATTCGTATCTACACAATGTACAAACCCTTGCGTGTGTTCTTTATTTTAGGTGCCATAATGGTTGCCGTTGGTGTATTACCCATCATTCGTTTCCTATACTTTTTCATGGATGGGGGTGGCGATGGCCATATTCAGTCCTTATTACTCGGCAGCACATTATTAATACTTGGGTTTCTCACTATGATTGTAGGATTTGTCGCAGACCTAGTAAGCTTCAATCGCAAGTTAATGGAAAAACTGCTGTACCGAATCGAGAAACTAGAGGATAGGTTAGCGAATGAAAAATCAAAAATATCAAAGTAACCGTCTAAGGGTTTCGCTTGGTGTCTAATATACGAATACAGGTAGAGAAACTAGGTTGGCTTATATCTATATCGCTAATTATATGGTTTTGTTATCAGTCATCAATTCAATTATCAATTTGGTACACGATTAATTGGAGCTACGATCTAATATTAGTCCTAGTCGGAAGTATTGCTCTTTATAGCTGGACGTTAATAAACGGTGGTTTAGTTAGCTACTACCTACTGAAATCCGTAGGAGAAAGTAGAGGTAACATAACTCAGGTCGTTTCAATAAACCTTGTAGCTCAATTGGCAAAGTACTTACCCGGAAACATAGCACACCATATAGGGCGCGTTGTGTTATCTGAAAAGTTAAGAATGAAGCGAAGTAAAATTCTCTTGAGTATGCTTATCGAAACCATTTGGGTAGTTGGAGTTGTGGTTATCTTGACCCTATATCATGGGATCCATCAAGGGAATGACTTCATTCACGAATCATCCATACAAACACACGTACTTATACTTAGTTTGACTATTACCACTATTGTCTTTGGGCCGAAGATCTTTCGGCATTCGTTTGTTCGCCTGTATGCTTGGTTTCTATCAAAACAAGACGTGGCACAAATAGACGAACTTAAACTCCCTACGTTACCAATTGTGATGGTGAGTTTAGTAACATATTTATTTAACTATTTACTATTGGGCGCGGTAATATCTTTAGTTGGAGGAGCACTGTTTGACCTTTGGGAACTCGATATATTGACACTAGGGAGCATTTTCGCGGTCGCCTGGATTGTTGGATTCTTCACCCCCGGGTCCCCTGCTGGGATCGGAGTTAGAGAACTTGTTCTGGTTAGCCTACTTAACCCAATTTACGGTTCAGAGGTTTCTTTAGCGATAACCATGATATTGCGTCTAACCACTATAAGCGGAGATGTTACAGCCTGGGTTATCGGTGCTTTTATGTGGTCAAAGTCTTATACAGAACCCTAAAACCGAAGCTAACCTCCACCAGATTCGATAGACCAAATACTTTTCGGCTTGCAACTCTAAAAGCACGTAACCCGTAAAAGGTGCAACATTGTTCCTATAAACGACTCTTTTATAGTCATCAATCCAGTTCCCTTCCACATAACAAGGCATAATCGAACAAGAACCACTCACTAAGTAACTGATTAGGTTACATAGCTATACATATCCATACTTACCCAAATCGCCTTTTTCACTATCATCATTTTCTTGTTATTGGTCAGATTATTGGAAGGGTTCATGACACGACTGTGTTCGAGCAATCCTTCTTCTTTGAGGTGATTATGAATGTCGTTCGCATGGGGATTGAAGCAAATACCCATAAAAATAAGGGTAAGTACAAAGCGATAGTTAAGTTTACTATTCGAGCCCTGTTTTATTATTCAGCTACTCGAAAAATGAGTAATAATTTCAACTCTGAAGAGAGAAAGTTATTATTTATCAAGCAACCCAACTTCCTTTCTAAATTTGTGACTCCCTACTTATGTACTGGCTTTAGCAATAAAGAAAAGACCGATATCTTATCCAAACACTACGACTGGTTTGAAAACACCTTCGCAACAGAAGCTAGACACCAAATCTATAACGAAAGGCTCAATCTTTTAAAACTTGAGATAGATGACAACGTTTATCTGGTTAATCTCAGCTTCGAAAGAAACGCGAGAAAAGAAGGTGAACTGACAATTTCATTGACCAACTCTCAACTCGAAAAAATGTATACCATTTCGTTTACTGTTTTCGACAATAACATCTACATCGGCGGTATACAGGGTGGCGCCAATGACAATGGATTTAGTCGCACATTCACCAAAGCTTTTTACGGTTTAAGACCTAAATCCTTCATGGTAGAAACACTACGACTGCTCGCTATTAACTTGGGTATCGACAATATCTATGCGGTAAAAGAGTCTGGTCATGTCTCGAACTCATTACGCTACGGTAAGAAAAACAAAGACATCAGCCTTAAATACGACAGTCTGTGGGAAGAGCACGATGGACAGGTGCATGATAACTATTTCTATCGTCTCCCGACAAACCCGAACAGGAAAGATCTTGAAGCTCTAAAACGTCAAAAGCGTAAGTTGTATCGCGAGCGTTATGCCTGGCTAGATCTGTATGAACAAGATCTGAAGAACGTAATCAGTCAGCACATCCGTGATCCTGTTCATTATGCTCATGACAGTTAATTTGGCTAACCTGTACTCGACTCGCTAACGCGTATTACCTTTACTAGCGTGCTTTAGTCTAATCACAGCCCTTGGACCAAACGCTCAATCCCGAGGTGATAGCTTTAAAATAAATATTAGACAATGCTAATTTACATCTTTATAGTATCTAGGTATTTCGAAAACTACTCAATCGCCGGCGACCAGCCAGTACTGATCATTAAGAAGATACAAGCTCTATGCTCGGCAATTTGTATAGTTAAACTTAGAGACAGTAATAGGTAAACGTATGACTAAAATTGTAATCATCGGTGGCGTTGCTGGTGGAGCATCAGCCGCAGCACGTGCTCGTCGCTTGAGTGAAGATGCAGAAATCATCATGTTCGAAAGAGGAAGTTTCGTCTCGTTCGCCAATTGCGGCTTGCCATACCACATAGGTGGCGACATTAAGGACAGAAGCAAGCTCCTCCTGCAAACTCCGGAAAGCTTCTTAGCTCGATTTAACGTTGATGTTCGTGTGATGAACGAAGTCATCTCCATTGATCGACACAACAAGCAGGTTACTGTTAAGAACCTATTGGATAATAGCGAGTATACTGAAAGCTACGACTTCTTGCTCCTTAGCCCAGGCGCAGGTCCTATCGTACCGCCAATCCCTGGTATTGATAACCCACTAACCCATTCGCTACGTAACATTCCAGACATGGATCGTATCATTCAAACGATCCAGATGAACAAGCCAGAACACGCAACGGTTGTCGGTGGTGGATTCATCGGTCTAGAAATGATGGAAGCCTTCCACCAATTGGGAATTAAAACCACGCTAATTGAGATGGCAGATCAGGTGATGACACCTGTCGACCGTGAAATGGCTGGTTTTGCTCACGCTGAAATTCGCGAGAAAGGTATTGACCTTAAACTAGGCGTTGCTCTTCAAGCGATCGAGTACATGCCGAATGAGCAGATAGCCAGCATCGGCTCTGGTGAAGATACTGAACATCAGCATATTGAAGGTGAACTAAATCTTACTCTCAGCAATGGTGAATCGCTAACCACTGATATCTTAATCATGGCTATCGGTGTGCGCCCTGAGACTAAGTTGGCCAAAGAAGCAGGACTTCAAATTGGTGAACTAGGTGGTATCTACACCAATGAAATGATGCAGACCAGCGATTCTAGCATCTACGCTGTGGGTGATGCGGTGGAAGAAAAAGACTTTGTAACAGGTGCACAAACTCTAGTTCCGCTTGCTGGCCCTGCTAACCGTCAAGGTCGTATGGCTGCCGACAATATGCTTGGACGCAGTGAAACCTATCAAGGTACACAAGGCACGGCTATCTGTAAGATTTTTGACCTCGCCGTTGCCTCAACAGGGAAAAATGAAAAACAGTTGAAGCGCGAATGCGTAGACTATGAAAAAGTCTATGTGCATACCGCAAGCCACGCTAGCTACTATCCTGGCGCTGAGATTGTCTCGTTCAAGATGTTGTTCGATCCAAAAACAGGCAAAATCTTTGGTGCGCAAGCAGTGGGCAAAGATGGTGTCGATAAACGAATTGATGTGATGGCTGTTGCCCAACGTGCAGGCATGACTGTAGAGCAGCTTCAACACCTTGAGCTCACTTACGCGCCGCCGTATGGCAGTGCCAAAGATGTGATCAACCAAGCCGCATTTGTTGCCAACAATATTATTAAAGGTGACGCGACACCTATTCATTTCGATGAGATTGCAACATTAAGCGACAACCAACTCCTACTCGATGTTCGTAACCCTAGCGAACTAGAAAATGGTGGCTTTATTGAAGGCGCAATCAACATTCCTGTCGACCAACTGCGTCACCGCATGGACGAACTATCAAAAGACAAAGAGATTGTAATCTACTGCCAAGTCGGGTTACGTGGTAACGTGGCTTATCGCCAACTCGTCAACAACGGCTTTAAAGCACGCAACTTAATCGGTGGTTATAGAACACTCATGTATGCAAAAGCTTAAGGATTAATACTTAGTCGCCGGTAATGGTGCGCGGACACTTACGGGCTAGTTGCTGAGAGAAAGTCGCTCATAAATAGATGCGAGTAGTTAATAGTAAACATTGAAAAACCGAGCTTGGCATTTAAGTAAGTGCCAAGCTCTTTTATTATTCGTAGGAGTCAATAAAGTAAGCGTGCCATGAACACC